>CALRTD020000277.1:0-6263 GCA_943371015.1 Synechococcus sp. UW140
CATTTGTAAGCGGGCACCTTGTTTACAACAATGGCGCTTTTGATGAATCGAAAAAAGGAATGCGGATGCGGTTTGAAGTGAAATAGTTTTTTACAAGAAAACAGAAACGGGTTTACAGCACTGCTGCAAACCCGTTTCTGCATCTATTCAATTACATCCCCGTATCATCAGCACTTGGCCCGTAGCTGCCGGGAAGCGGAACATTCAGCAAACGCAAGTACACGCCTAATTGTGCACGGTGGTGAATGATCTGGCTAAGACTCATGCGCATCATTTCCCATTTCGAACCTTGGCTAATCACCATTTCACCATGGCGGAGCGTCCATGTTTTTGAGAGATCAATGTTTTTTCCTTCGGCTAATGCTTCATTGGTTTCTGCAATGTTTTTTTCGGCAAAAGCAACAAGAGCATCGCTCGTCTCAAACATATTGGGCACGTAGGGTGTTTTTGCAAAATCATGCTCGTCATTTACAAGACTCATTACAATCCAGCCCGGAAGTTCGGCAATGTGGTTGGCGAGATTGCCCAGCTTCATGCTTTTTTCGTGCGGTGTCCAGTCGTTTTTATCGGCAGGAACAAGCGCCAGCATTTTGCGGGTTGTTTTGCATTCGTATTCAAATTCGGTAGTGAAAGCTTCGAGGATTGTCATTGTTGTTTGGTTTGATTACGAAGCAAAGTAACTACCGGGTTGTGACAACAGTGTGTCAGTAGCTTATCAAGTCTCGGCTCCGCTCGACTTGACAAGTAGCTTGTGGTTTTGCTTTGCTAGACTTTTCGGCGTTTTCGTTTTGATTCGCTCGACGTTACAGCTCTTGCGAATTATACATATTCAACTAGTAAATGAAGTTGCCTTTGTCAGTTCGAGCGGAGCCGAGAACTGGCGAAGGTTTCACTGACTTAGCAGATGCAAAAACAAAAACTCCCTAAGATGAAATCTTCGGGAGCCTCGCAGAGTGATATCATTCATCACTCAACATTCAAAATTATACATTCCAATCAATCAAACATTTCCTTCATCCGATCAAAGAACGATTTCTCTTTCTTTCCGGCTTTGGGTTGGAAATTGGGCGATTCGCCAAGTTTTTCAAGAATCTTTTTTTCTTCCGATGTAAGATTGGTGGGTGTCCACACAAACAGCGTTACACGTAGATCGCCGCGGGTGTAGCCGTTTAGGTCGGGCAGGCCTTTGCCTTTGAGGCGAATGACTTTGCCTGAGGGTGTGCCAGCATCGATTTTTACGCGGGCTTTGCCTTCGAGTGTGGGAATTTCTATTGTTGCGCCGAGGGCTGCGTCGGCAATGCTTACGTAGTGTTCGTAGTAGAGGTGGTTGCCTTCGCGGTTGAAGTGCGGGTGTTCGGCTTCTTCAATAACAATGATCAGGTCGCCGGGAACGCCGCCGCGGGGGCCTGCATTGCCTTTGCCGTTCATGCTCAGCTGTATGCCATCGTGCACACCAGCGGGAATGCGAACTGAAATCACTTCTTCGCCGCGCATTACACCATCGCCGTGGCACTGGCGGCATTTATCGGTAATGGTTTGACCTTCGCCGTTGCAGGTGGGGCAGGTGGTAGCGGTTTGCATTTGCCCGAGCATGGTGTTCATGATTCGGGTTACCTGTCCGCTGCCACGGCAAGTTCCGCAGGTATTGAATCCAGAGCTGCTGGCGGCTCCGGTGCCATTGCATTTGTCGCAACTGATGAACTTGGCGACTTTGAGTTTTTTCTCGGCGCCGGTGGCAATTTCTTCGAGCGTGAGTTTCACTTTCACGCGCAGGTTAGAGCCTTTATTCACGCGCCGTCCGCCACGTCCGCCGCCGCCAAAACCTCCACCGCCAAAACCGCTGCCGAAGATATCGCCAAACTGGCTGAAGATGTCTTCCATGGAGAAACCACCTCCTGCACCGCCGCTGGCGGCACTGCTGCCTACACCGGCATGTCCGAACTGATCGTACCGCTGGCGTTTTTGCTGATCGCTGAGCACTTCGTAGGCTTCGGCGGCTTCTTTAAATTTTTCCTCGGCGGCTTTATCACCTTCGTTTTTATCGGGGTGATATTTAATCGCCAGTTTGCGGTATGCTTTTTTAATTTCATCCGCATCGGCTTTCCGGCCTACGCCAAGTACATCGTAATAATCGCGTTTCGACATGGAAACTTATTGTTATCGGTAGGCTTAGCTGCCCACCACCACTTTAGCATATCTGATTACTTTTCCGCCCAGGAGGTAGCCTTTTTCCACTTCATCCACCACTTTGCCCTTTAGGTCGGGAGTTGGCGACGGAATTTCGGTAATGGCTTCATGAAAATCAGCATCAAAAGGCTGGTTCGCGGCATTCATAGCCTCAAGTCCTTGCTGAGTAAGCACATTGTGGAACTTCCCGGCAATGAGTTGTATGCCTTCGTTTACAGCTGCTACATCAGTTGCTGTGGCATTGTTGCGAATGGCGCGGTCGAAATCATCGAGAACGGGAAGGAGTTTTTTGATGACTTCTTCGGCCGCTGTTTTGCGCAGCTCGAGATTTTCTTTTACTGTGCGGCGGCGGTAATTATCAAACTCAGAATAGAGGCGCAAATACTTGTCGTTAAGCAGTGCAACCTGCTGTTCGAGTTCCGTAACACGGTTTGCGGGTTCTTCTGTGCCGGTATTTTCGGCTGCAGTTTCGTTGACCTGTTGCTCGGCGGCAGGCACTTCCTGCTCTGTTTCTTTCGGATCGAGATGTTCACTCATGGCATTTACAATAAAATCGGGATAAGACCGGAAAGCTAGTTACTTCGGCTTCGCCGGGACAAAAAACAAGCCATGCGGGTAAATCCCGCCAAACTGGCAGTTTTTTCTGAAAAGTAAGAGAGTTTTGTCAGTATGGCTGTTGCTTACTTGCCTTTTTGGGCAGACGAGCGGCGTTTGAGTGCGCCGTTAACTTTGGCGCGGTCGCTCTCCAACTGTGTGCGGATGGCTGCCGAAAGTGCAGGGCCGCGTAGGTTTTTAGCCAGAATTACCCCATTGCCGTCAATCAGCACATTCGTTGGGATTGAACGAACACCGTAGCGCTGTGCTGCTGCATTGCTCCAGTAGCCGAGATCGCTTACATGATAAGGCCAAATTAAGCCGTCTTTTTCAATGGCTTTTATCCAGCCATCTTTGCTCCTGTCGAGCGAAACACCGTAAATCGTAAAACCCTCCTGCGCACCTGTAAAAACAGAGTCTTTGTAGGTG
The DNA here is from genome assembly GCA_943371015.1 of Synechococcus sp. UW140. Taxonomy (GTDB): domain Bacteria; phylum Bacteroidota; class Bacteroidia; order Palsa-965; family Palsa-965. The sequence continues at coordinate 3,211 of CALRTD020000277.1, forward strand.
TTGTAGGTTTGAACCACATTCGGATTTTCCATCCGGCAGGGGCCGCACCAGGAGGCCCAGAAGTCGATAAGCACGAGTTTTCCGCGCAGCGAATTGAGCGGAATGATAGAGTCTTTCGGATTTTTCTGTTCGATGTTGGGGGCAATATTCCCAACATTCAATCCTTCAACAGCTGTAGCCGGAGGGGTATAATCAGGCATCGGCAATACGGCTGCCGATGTTTTTGATGTGTTTTCACGGGGCTTGCAGGCCGAAACGGCAGCTGTGATTCCGCCCAAAAGGAGTGCGGCAATGGCAAAACGGGAAACAGTGTTCAGGTACATGATGCGTTTACGGATAAAATAATAACTGCAAGTTAAGCAAGTTCGGGCTACATTGAAACTCCGTCGCGGCGAACGATCTCAGCTCCCAATTTCCGCAGGCGGTCGTCGATGTTTTGGTAGCCGCGGTCGATCTGCTCAATGTTGTGGATAACGCTCTTGCCTTTCGCCGAAAGTGCGGCAATCAGCAGCGAAACCCCGGCGCGAATATCGGGCGAAGTCATGGTTACGCCGCGCAGCTGATGCTCGCGGTTGAGACCGATAACCGTGGCGCGGTGCGGATCGCAGAGGATAATCTGCGCGCCCATGTCGATGAGCTTATCAACGAAAAACAGGCGGCTTTCAAACATTTTCTGATGCACCAGTACGCTGCCTTTGGCTTGTGTGGCAGTTACAAGTACAATGCTCAGCAAATCGGGTGTGAAACCGGGCCAGGGAGCATCGGCAATGGTCAGAATTGACCCGTCGATGAAGGTGTCAATTTCGTAGCGCTCCTGCGCGGGAATGTAGAGATCTTGTCCGCGGCGTTCCATTTTTATGCCGAGGCGGCCAAACACATCGGGTATCACACCAAGTTCATCGTAAGCAACATCTTTGATGGTGATTTCGGATTGTGTCATGGCTGCGAGGCCAATGAAACTGCCTACTTCAATCATATCAGGCAGCATGCGGTGAGTCGTTCCACCGAGTTTTTCAACGCCTTCGATGGTGAGCAGGTTGGAACCGATGCCGGAAATTTTGGCACCCATGCGGTTCAGCATTTTGCAAAGTTGCTGCAGGTAGGGTTCGCAGGCGGCGTTGTAAATGGTGGTGATTCCTTCGGCAAGCGATGCCGCCATTACAATGTTTGCTGTGCCGGTCACCGAAGCTTCGTCAAGCAGCATGTATGCGCCTTTGAGGCGTTTGGACTCTACTCTGAAAAATTCGTTTGCGGCATCGTACTCAAATTTAGCACCGAGTTTTTCAAAGCCGATAAAGTGAGTATCAAGACGACGGCGCCCAATTTTATCGCCACCGGGCTTTGGAATATAGCCGCGTCCGAAACGCGCCAGCAGCGGCCCCACAATCATAATTGATCCGCGAAGCGCACCGCCTTTCTTCTTGAACTTGTCTGAGTTGATGTAGTCAATATCAATATCATCAGCCTGAAACGTGTACGTTTCGTGCCCGGTCTTTTCAACCTTAACACCCAGATCACGCAGCAGGTCGATGAGTTTGTTTACATCGATAATGTCGGGGATATTACTGATGGTGATTTTTTCGGGAGTGAGGAGTACTGCCGAAAGAATTTGCAGGGCTTCATTTTTAGCGCCTTGCGGAATAACTTCACCAGAAAGGCGTTTGCCGCCGGTAATCTCAAACGAACTCATAGGCCGGATCAGTACTTACCTTTTTTCTTTTTGATATTGTTGTTTTTCTTCTTGTTCACGGCATACTGCGGTTGCTGATTGGCAGGAACTGCATTGCGCGGAAGAATATCATTGGTATGCAGAAAACGGAAGTCTTCGGCAACTTTAAGCTGGCCTTTGCTCAGCATGTCAAGCTGCTCAATAATCAACTGGTCGTTTACTGAATCACGGTTCCAGTTGAGGTAATGTTTTTTCATCAGCTGTGCGAGCTGACCGGTGAAGACTTCCTTGTTCTTGGGATCTTCTTCGGTCATTGCCTTGCGGATAAGTTCTTCGAGGATTTTACCGTAGTGGCGGAAACGTATATCGCTCTGCGGATAACGAATGCGCTCGGGAGGAGCAGCCAGCACGCCTTGCTCAGGCTTCGGGAACGGAGAATCAACGTCGAGTTTGTAGCCCGACATAATAAACAGGTGATCCCAGAGCTTATGTTCGTAGTCCTGATATTCTTTCATTTGCGGGTTGAGCAGCGCCATTGCCTTTACAATCGTTCGTGCACAGCGGTTGCGCTCGTCACGGTCTTCAATGGTAAGGCAAATGTCGATCATGCGTTGTACACTGCGCCCGTATTCAGAAATTACCATCGGCGGCTGGTCGGTATTATAATCCATCCCCGTGGAATTAATTTGAGATTCTTGCATGTATAAAAGATGATATGTAAATCAAAATGGTCAGAGGAAATTGCGTTGACCGTGTCAAAAATAGTGTTTTTGGATGGTTTAACGAAGATTTGCAAGGTAAATTAGCTGTCAGGCGGGTTTATCATTGACTTCATATTTCTTATTGTGTTCAATTTTAAGATACTCTTAACTTTGCAGCCAATGCAAGCCATCAGCTACTACCTTTTACTCCCAATCTTATATTTCATTTCCATATTACCGTTTCCGGTACTCTACGTGCTGTCGAACGGTATTTATGTTTTACTGTTTTATGTTTTCGGCTACCGGAAAGAAGTCGTTTATAAAAACATCAGAAATTCGTTTCCGGAAAAGTCGGATGCTGAGGTAAAACGTATCCAGAAAAACTACTATAAATTCCTTGCCGATTTGCTTGTTGAAGTATTTAAGTCGTTAACAATTACCGACAAGCAATTGGCTAAACGTTGTTATTATCCTCCCGAGACGAAAATATTACTCGATAATTTACGCGAGAAAAATCAAAACCTTGTTATTGTACTTGGCCATTACGGAAATTGGGAGTGGGCAGCTACAGCCTTTGGTATCACTCAGAATTATAAATTATGGGGTGTTTATGTTCCGCTGAAAAACAAATATTTCAGTGGGATGGTGGTACGTATGCGTTCGCGATTCGGAACCGGACTGAT
>CALRTD020000278.1:0-6257 GCA_943371015.1 Synechococcus sp. UW140
CGCGCCCAATGCTACTAACAAGAAAATGAATTTTGAAAACGGATTACATTTTTAGCCTAAAATCATACTTTTAAATCCGTGAAAAATACAGATACCAGACTTGCCGCTTTTCGCCCATATCTCTTCAAAATAGCCTATAACATGACGGGCGAAGCAGAGGAGGCCGAAGACATTGTGCAGGATGTTTTTGCGGGCTGGCTGCAGCGTGAGACTTCCGGAGTTGAGAATGTGAAAGCCTATCTGGCCCGAATGACAGTGAACGCCAGCATTAACCGACTGAGCGAACTTAAAGCGAAACGCGAAGTATATACCGGGCCGTGGCTTCCCGAACCTTGTATCAGCAGCACGCCCGACGCTGATTTGCCGGATATTGAATACGGCTTACTTTTTTTGCTTGAGCGACTGAATCCGATTGAACGTGCCGTTTTTATTTTGCGTGAAAGTTTTGGCGAGAACTATGAAAGCATCGCTGAACTTACCGGACAAAAAGCCGAAAATTGCCGCCAACTCCTGCACCGCAGCCGCGAAAAATTGAAATTAAGCGTTGTAAAGCCTGCTGACCCGGAGAAACTGAAAGCACTTACCGAAGCCTTCTTGTTTGCTCTGCACGAACAGAACAGGGAAGTGCTGGAACAAATTCTGAAACAAGATATTGTACTTTACAGTGATGGCGGCGGAAAACGCTGGGCTGCACTGAAACCTGTTTCCGGATTTGAAAAAGTTGTGAAATTCCTGTTCGGTATTCAAGCTGTTAATCAGGAGCAAAATGTTGAACTGCGCTATGAGCCGGCTTTTTTTAACGGATTACCTGCTGCATTGATTTACAAAACAACCGGCGAGCTGGATGCAGCGATAACACTGGCGTTTGATGAGGATGGTGTTTCAACGTTGCTGTTTGTGCGTAATCCGGATAAACTTAAGGTGCGGAATTAATTTTCACTTTTTTGTCACAAAGTGACCCGGTTGCAGTCTTTGGTGTAAATCCAAATGACAATGAGAAAACTGCATTTTTTTACCGGGATCATCATTACTGTTTTTACAGGGCTGCATTTGTTTAATCATGCCTGGAGTTTACTCGGGGCCGATGCACATATTGCATTGATGAACAGTTTGCGAATGGTGTATCGTACTGTTTTTGTTGAAATCGTTTTACTGGCAGCTGTATTTATTCAACTTGTATCAGGATTAAAACTATTCAGGCAGCATCGTAAAACAGCCATTTCGTTTTTTGAGAAATTGCACGTGTGGACGGGTTTATATCTGGCTATGTTCTTTTTGTTTCATGTTGGTGCTGTAATGACTGGACGTTTTATTCTGCACCTCGATACAAACTATTATTTTGGTGTGGCCGGATTGGTTACGTTTCCGTTTACCCTGTTTTTTGTTCCGTACTATAGTTTGGCGGTCATTTCATTTTTCGGACATCTTGCTGCTGTTCATGCAAAAAAGATGAGCAAGACCGTTGCCGGAATTTCACCTCAAGCACAGGCAAAAATGATGTTGTTTGCTGGTGTGTTTTTTACTGCGTTGTTGATGTTTGCACTAACCAATCAATTTCAGGGAGTTGAAATACCTGAAGCATATCATGTGATGATTGGGAAATGAGAAGTGATATTATTCGTAAGTCAGGCGACTTGCTTCAAACACAACTTTAAGCTTATTCGCAAGTCTGGCGACTTGCTTCAAAAGTGGCGGAAGGTTTGCTGTCTATGACAGCGAAACCTTCCGCGGCATTACGATATAAAACTATTGCTGTACGAATTAATAGTAATGTTTAAAACGCACCGGCCAATTGCTGCACACTTACTTCCGTAATTTTTAAATCGAAACGCGCCTGAATGCTGCGTGTGAGGCAAGCTGCAAGTGTGGCTTGTGCTTCTTTAACTTCCAGCGATGTGCCTTGTCCGAGTCGTAACCGGTCGAGTGCGATTTGAATATTTTCACGAGCCATAGCTTCATTTTCGCGTTCGAGTGCCAGCATACTGGTTCTTGCATCAAATGTTTCCAGTGCATTGTGGAGTTGCAAACTGGCGGCTTGTGTTGCTCGTTCCTGCTGATAACGTGCATCTGAAAGCTGAATACGGCTCAGTGCTACGCTGCGTTTTACATCGCCTCCGCTGTAGAGCGGCATCGCTAAGGTGACGCCGCTTTGCCAGCCATAACTTTGGTTGAATAAGCTGAAACCGGCAGCATTCTCAGAACGCGCAAAATTGTAACCGGCATTCAGCCGAACGGTTGGCATATAAGCTGCCCGTGATTCACGCACTGTTTGTCCGGCAGCGTTTACGCGCGACTGGAAAGCTAAGAGTTCGGGATTACTGCTTGTGATTTTTTGCTGCAACTGTGCACGGTTTTCAAGCACTGCATCCGGAATGCTGTCGAGCACCGCAAACGCCAGCAACGGATCGCGCGCCAGGCGCTGGTTGAGTTGTTGCTGTGCAAGTGTTTGTGAAAGCTGCAGCGAAATCAAATTTTCCTGCTGCACATTTAAGTCGATGCGCGCCTGAAGCAATTCGTTTTTTGCAGCAAGTCCGCTCTTGAAACGATTTTCGGTGATGCTTACACGTTCTTCATTTACGGCAATTACTTCCTGTGTAGCCTTTATCAATTCTTTCAGGCGAACGATCGTGTAATAGTCGGAAAGAATATTGGCTGCGGTAGTTTGCACTTGTGCACGCCAGGCATATTCTCCGGCTGCTGCTGTTTGTTCGAGCCGCTCGCGTGTGGCAAACATGCGCATGCCATCAAAAACAGTCCAGCCGAGTGCAATGCCGGCCGAGTAGTTTTGTCCGCCGGCATTGGGCGAAGTAATTTCATTGCCGTTCGAAAACCGCTGCTGAATATTACTTTGGTTTTTTGCCGCTGCTGCATTAATCGAAACATCGGGCAGCATTCCGGCTGCTCCTGCAGTATTATTTATAGCAGCAGCATCAGCCGCATTTCGTGTAAGCAGAATATCGTAATTGTTTTTCATCCCGATACGCAGCGCCTCTTCGGGCGTCAGTAATTCCTGAGCGCTGAGCAGGGCGGGGAAGAAAATCATCAAGGCAAGCAGTTGCTTCATGATGCAGTTGTTGAAGGTGTGATCGTTTCTTCGGTAGGCTTTTTGCGTCGCGAGAGCAGGCGGTACATGGCCGGAATTACAAACAATGTAAGGAGCAGCGAAAACAGCAAACCACCTACAATTACAATCCCCAGCGGCATGCGGCTTTGCGAACCGGCGCCAAGTGCAAGCGCAATGGGCAAAGCACCAAGCACGGTTGCCAGCGATGTCATGAGAATAGGCCGCAAACGGGCAACAGCAGCTTCGCGAACAGCTTCTGCTGTGCTCAATCCTTTATCGCGTAGCTGGTTGGCAAACTCTACAATCATAATTCCGTTTTTGGTAACCAAACCAACCAGCATAATCATACCGATTTGCGAGAAAATATTCAGCGTTTGATCAAACAGCCAGAGCGAAAGCAGCGCACCTGCAAGCGCAAGCGGAACGGTAAGCATGATGATGAACGGATCCGAGAAGCTTTCAAACTGTGCAGCAAGAATCAGGTAAATGAGTACGAGTGCGAGAATAAAGGCGAAGGATGTGTTGGATGAGCTTTCCACAAAATCGCGTGATGGACCGGAGAGATCCGTGCGGAACGAATCGTCGAGCACACGTTTTGAAATGGCCTGCATTGCTGCAATACCTTCGCCAAGCGTTCTGCCTTCGGCCAGCGATGCCTGCACTGTGGCTGATTTGTAGCGACGGTAGTGAAACAGTGTGGGCGGATTACTCGTTTCCTGCATCTTTACCACATTGTCAAGACGAATCATTTCGCCTTTTGCGTTGCGCACATAAAGTGATGAAAGATCAGCAGGTTCGTCGCGGTTTTCGCGGTCAACCTGACCGATAACCTGATATTGCTTTCCGTTTTTGATGTAGTAGCCAAAACGGCGACCGCTGAAAGCAAGTTGCAATGTATTTGAAACATCGAGCACACTGATGCCAAGTTCCGCAGCTTTATCGCGATCAATTACAATTTGCAGTTCGGGCTTGTTGAATTTCAGGTTCACATCAACGTTACCAAATGTGGAATCTTTTCGTGCTTCTTCGAGAAATTTCGGCAGTACTGTTTTTATTTTTTCGAAATCAAGATTTTGAATCACAAACTGCACCGGCAGCTGCGAACCTGCAGCCAAAGATGTGGTAATGGTTTGTTCCTGATTGGGAAAGATGCGCACATCATTCATTTTTTTGTACATGCGCTGCAGCCGGTTGTAAATTTCCTGCTGTGTGGCTTCGCGATCTTCGGGATCTTTGAGCAGTGCGTTTACAAAACCTGTGTTTACGCTGCCCTGTGCGCCAAACGGCGGAGCCGTTGCACCGAAAATCATATTGGCTTCCGGTACGCTGTCAATTACCACATCCGCTATTTGCTGGATGAGCCGATCCATTTCATCAAAATCAGTTCCTTCGGGAGCAGTAACTGTGGAGCGCACAATGCTGCGGTCTTCAAGTGGCGCCAGTTCTGATTTGAGTTCTGAATTTAAAAACCACGCTCCGCCGATACAGATTGCAAGAATAGCAACAGCAATCCAGCGGCGGCGAACAAATGCATCAAGCCAGCGTCCGTAGCCGCGATCGAGTCCGGCAAAAAATGGTTCGGTGAATTTGTAAAAACGTGAGCGTGAATGAACGTTGCGCGTAAGTTTTACGTTGAGAACCGGTGTAAGTGTTAATGATACAACAGCCGAAATAAGCACCGCCGCCGAAACCACTACACCAAACTCACGAAACAGTCGTCCGGTAAAGCCTTGCAGAAAAATTACCGGGATAAAAACAACGGCTAGTGTTAGTGAGGTAGAAATAACAGCAAAGAAAATTTCGCGCGTACCTTCTCGTGCTGCGGTCATTTTATCAATGCCTTTTTCCATGCGTTTGAAAATGTTCTCGGTCACTACAATGCCATCGTCAACCACAAGACCTGTAGCAAGAACAATGGCCAGCAGTGTGAGTACATTAATTGAAAATCCGAACAGATACATCACGAAGAATGTACCGATAAGGGAAACCGGAATATCAATGAGCGGGCGAAACGCAATGGCCCAACTCCGGAAGAAGAAGTAAATAATCAATACAACCAGTACAAGTGCAATGATCAGTGTTTCCTGCACTTCTTCGATAGAGCGCCGAACGAAAATTGATTTATCGATGCCAATATCTGTGATCATTCCTTTCGGAAGCGTTTTCTGAATCTCGGCGTAGCGTTTGTAAAACTCATCGCAGATATCAACAGTATTGGCGCCGGGCTGCGGAACAATGGCCAGTGAAATCGCATACACATTATTTCTGCGAATGGCTGTTTCTTCGTTTTCAGGACCAATCATTGCTTCGCCAATATCGCGGAGGCGAATAGTTTGACTGTTGTTTTGTGAAATGATAAGATCGTTGAATTCTTTTTCTGTAGTGAGGCGGCCAAAAGTTTTTACAGTAAGCTCCGTTGTGTTGCCTCGAATTTTTCCGGCAGGCAGTTCTACATTTTCGCGAAGCAGGGCATTGTAAACATCTTGCACAGTTAGCTTTCGCGCGGCTAGTTGTCCCGGATCAAGCCAGAGACGCATGGCAGGGCGGCGCTGTCCGAAAATGCGGACTTCACTAACGCCTGGAATCGTTTGCAATTTTTCCTGCAGCACATTTTCGGCAAAATCGCTCAGCTCTACAATGCTCATTTCGGTGCTTTGTACCGGCATAAAAATTACCGGATCACTGTTGGCATCGGCTTTTGAAACCGAAGGCGGAGCGTCAATATCCTGCGGAAGATTTCGTGTAGCCTGCGAAACTTTATCACGCACATCGTTGGCCGCTTTTTCGAGATCAGCGCCGAGGTCAAATTCGACCGTGATATTACTCACGCCCAGTGCCGACGATGAAGAAATAGAGCGGATGCCTTCGATACCGTTAACAGCGCGTTCAAGCGGTTCAGTAATTTGCGATTCTACAATATCGGCATTGGCGCCGGTATAGGAAGTACGAACACTAATAGTGGGCGGATCAATGGCCGGGTATTCGCGCACGCCGAGAAACGTATATCCCACAGCTCCGAAGAGCATAATAATCAGGTTGAGTACAATTGCACCCACCGGCCTTTTCAGGGCAACATCAGACAACAGCATTGGCAGGTGTTTTTATTTGGTGATTTCGGGTTGCACCGGATTTCCGGGCTTGATAAAAAGCACACCGGAAGTAAGAACAGTATCGCCGGGTTGCAATCCTTTTC
>CALRTD020000279.1:0-6253 GCA_943371015.1 Synechococcus sp. UW140
AAGTCCAACGAAGAGATTTTGAGTTTTAGAGATGCCTGTGCTTATGCTACGATGAGGTTCAGCCCTTCGTGGCAAAGCTCAATGCTCTCCACAGCAAACTCGTTGCCGGTTGATTTCAGCGAAGGACCTTCCACTTTGCACGGCCAGGCATCGTTGATCTGCCAGGTCATTACCGGCTGATGCTGCTCATCAAGCAAACTGATTTTGAGTGTGCGGCGGTTTACTTTGTTGAGCTGAACGGTTTTCAGCCAGTCCATAAAATCGCCGTCGCCTTTGAAAATGCCGCGCTTCAACGTAATGTTGTTTACTTTCTGCATACCCGGCATTTTGGTCACGATATAGTCAGGGCTGTGACCTTCGCGGTATTCAATGGCCTGTACTTCTTTAGTAAGACCTGATACTTCGGTAAAACCTACACGGTTTCCCTCCCACTCAACGCTGAAGTGAAATACGGGAATCGGATATTCTTTTTCGGTTGCCATAATGTATGGTGTATTTGATGTTGTTTGTTACTGTTTGAAAAATGGATCTCGAAACCCGGTTATGCTTCCTGAAGTTTGTGCGAGAAGTTGATGGTGATAAACTCAGCCGGACGTGATGCTGCGAGACCAACGGAAACGATCATCTTGCCTTCGAGAATGTCTTGTGCTGTCATGGTTTCGCCGAGACCAACACGCACAAAAAATGCCTGTTCGGGAGTTGCACCTACAAGAGCTCCGTCGCGCCAGAGATTGGTAAGGAAGTTGCTGATGGTGGTGCGAACGCGTGTCCAGGTATTGCGGTCGTTCGGCTCGAATACTGAAAACTCTGTCGCTTTCTTGATGCTTTCTTCGGCAAAGTTGAAGAGGCGGCGAACGTTTACATAGCGCCACTCGTTATCGTTGCCTGCCAGTGTGCGCGCTCCCCAAACCAAAGTGCCTTTTCCGGTAAAGCTGCGGATAGCGTTGATTGATTTACCTGAAGTGGCATCAACATTCATCAGGCCCTGCTCTGCTTCGCTGATGTTGTACGCAGGTGCAATTACATTGCTCAGTGCAATGTTTGCAGGTGCTTTCCAAACACCGCGGTCGCGGTCAACAGAGCAGTAAATACCGGCAACTGCACCGGAGGCCGGAACGGTTACGGTAAGCTGAGTGTTGATGAGCTGCTTAATTTTATTGTAGAGATCAAGATTGATGTTGGTTCCTGAAGCAAGATCATCAAGTGAATTTACACCACCCGAAAATCCTGTCAGCGTAACAGCAGCATCATCATAAGCATACGGAAAAGATGTTTTGAGCTTGGGTCCATATACAGCACCATATTTCAAATAAGGCGATGAAATGGATGTGCGATAAGTACTTAGCACGGTTGAAGTCACGCTGGTCTCTGCATAATCTCCAATCACAAAACGATCCTGAAGTGTATTGCACTGAAGCAATGCAGCTTCTACAACTGCATCGTATGTTGTCAATCCAACTGCATCCGGAAACAGCAGCAATGTAGGTTCATCAATTTTTGAAATAACATCGAGACCTTTACCTGCACCGGTAAAATCAGCTTCTGCAGCAACAGCCGAATCAGCTCCAACAGAAACAATCCAGCAAGGACCACCTCCGTTTGCAAAATACATTTGCAAACTGTGATACATCTGATTGGCCAACGGTGTAATTGCAACTGTAAGTGTTGCTCCGCTTTGAGTAACTGTAATACCGGTTTGCTTTCTTGCACCACCAAAAATTGATTCATACTCAAGAAGTGATGAAATACGTGTTGCTGTTAAAAGCGGACCTGCAGCCGTGTAACCGAGAAACGCCGGCACAGCGGTAGCCACCGGTGCCACCGAGGGCGGAAGGGTTGCGATTTCCTGGATATAGACTCCAGGTGTGTTGTAAGTAGGCATAGTATTTAGAATTATTGGTTACAAATTGAAAAGTGAATTCCCAGTTACGACTGCTGAAGCTGATGCGAGAAGCGCAGCTCAATGAACTCCGCCGGACGTGAGGCTGCAAGGCCAACGGCCACTACAAGGCGACCATTCAGGATATCGTCTTCGGTCATGGTTTCGCCGAGACCAACACGCACAAAAAATGCTTGTTCGGGAGTTGCACCTACAAGGCCGCCATCGCGCCAGAGGTTGGTAAGGAAATTACTGATGAGTGTACGCACACGATTCCAGGTGTTGCGATCGTTCGGCTCAAACACGACAACCTCCGTTGCTTTTTTGATGCTCTCTTCAGCAAAGTTGAACAGGCGGCGAACGTTTACATAACGCCATTCGTTGTCGTTGCCCGCCAGTGTGCGTGCGCCCCAAACCACATTGCCTTTGCCGCTGAACTGGCGAATAACGTTGATTGATTTTCCGCTTGCCGGATCAACATTAAGCCCGCCCTGATCGGCATCGTTGAGCAATACAGTGGGCTGGATGACATTGCTCAGACTCACATTGGCGGGTGCTTTCCAAACGCCACGATCGCGATCGGTTGTGCAATAAATGCCGGCCATTGCTGCTGAAGGTGACAGCTCTATTGTTGTTTTGGCAATAGCAGCTTCAACAGAACGATACAGCACCGGATCTGGTGCATAGACAACAATTGCAGGTGTTGTTACACCTGTAAGTATGGTCACCGCTGCTGAAAGGTCATTAGTTCCGGTAACTGTCATTACCATCCCGTTACCAATAGCGGTAATCACAAACAACTGTGGATTCGGTACGGCAGAATAATCATTCTGAATAATTATCCGCGACTTGAGTGATGCTCTCGACTGTATTGCAGTAAACAGATTGTTGCGGATTTGAAGATTGGTTTGTGATGCAATTACAAAATCAACACCGGCTGTAAATACTTCAACTACACTGTCAACTGTTATTGTAAGGGATGTTGATGTATTTGTTACTGCAGGAACCAATACAGACACAACTGCTCCAATTCCTCTGCGTACTACATCAAGCCGACCATAGGCTGCAGGAATTGCAGGAGGCAAGGCTGTAGCTGCAACACTAAACTCATCGTACTTGCGAACATATCCTGCTGTAAGTGTCGGATAATAGGCTGCCCCGTATTTCAGGTTGGTCAATGAAATACCCCGGAAATTAGAAGCATCAGTTGAAATTACACCAGTAGTTTTTGTATCAAGAATGGCAAAACGATCCTGAAGTTCGGCTGCCTGAAGCAACATTTCTGTATAGGTTGTTGCAGGAGATGATGCAGATGTTCCAAGCTCGGGAGCAACTAATAGTGTTACTTCATCAATTGGACGCAAATCTTCAATTGCATCTTTCATTTTTGATGCAGTAAGCAAACCTGACGACTGATAGTAATCAGCCGCAACAATCCAGCAAGGGCCACCACCATTTGCAAAGTAGAGTTGCATGTGGTAGTAGAAATTATATTCTGAAAAAGTGGTTTGCGGAGTTACCGCCAGTGTTGTGCTGTTTACGTTGAATTTCTCAGTAAAAGCTCCGCCAAAAATTTGCTCAAACTCAAGCATCGAACTGATGCGTGTGGGTGTATTGAGCGGACCTTTCTCGGTGTAGCCCGCAAAACCGGGAACAGCGGTTGAAACCGGCGCTACCGAAGGCGGAATCGTGCTGATTTCCCGGATATATACGCCGGGTGTTGTTGGATTAGTTGACATATTAAGATAGGATTAGTTACAGTTTAAATAGTGATTACTCCTTAAGAGAGAGTTAACTGATCTACATAACAAAAAACTTCTTTGTAATTGGGATTATTAGAAGGAAGTGAATTGTCAGGAAATGGAACTGATGATAAAATGACTACCGGGGGCAAAGCATCATTATTTTGTAATTTGATTTCAAAATCATAGTGTTCACGCTGCAAAATATTGGTCGACTCAAAAACAATAGGATTAATTCCACCAAACATATAATCCATGTTTGGAGAAGTCTGACCATTGAGATGGTTAAATTCAGGAGGAGTATTCTCAGATAATGTGGTTGCTGTAAGAACTAACTTATCGAATGTATAATCATTTGAAATTTGTCTCGCCAGAATATAATAGCGCCATGGAATATGTTTCGCTAAAAATTCATACCGGAAAATTGCTCCATCATCATACAGTTGTGAGATCTGTGTTCTTGCATAAGCAATACTAAGCATGGCCAGTGATTCGCCGGGTACAATGTCATCGCCAACGTAATACTTGCGTGTTGTTGCTGCTGAAAGTGAGTCGGTAAACGTAACGGTATAGTATCCCGGCGCGAATCCTGAAAGATCAACCGGTAATTGTTTTTGAACAGCAATGTTTGAGTTGATTGTTTGCGCTAAAACAACCGTTCCCATTATATCCGTTACCTGCAGCGTATTATTGCCGCCGGTGAGTAAATAGGACTCTGCAAAACGCAAAGGTCTGTAGCCATCCAAAAACTCGACAGAGAGTTGTATAGGTGTGTTTGCAGATACTACATTGTTCACAACTGCTTTCAGAAAAATAGGTCGTGCCGGATTATATGTTCCTGATAAATTCAACGCTGTAACATTCATAAACTGCGTTACCTCTTTCAGTTTGAGTTGGAAGTTGAATACCTGTGTACTGTTCAACTGCACTGTTGGTGTTCCGGGAGTTGGATTTTCTGAACGATACATAACCAGAGCACCTTTTCCGGTTTTCCGGAAAACCATGCGCCCGTGTGCCAGCAACTGTTCGCATGATGCTGTAGGAATGAGTTCGAGTTGTTCATTCACTGCAAACTCATCTGTAAAATACTCGTGACTCAGTTCAATACTGAATGCTTTATGATAGGCTATTGTGGCCATGATCAGATTTTATTTGCAGTAACGTCAATAGAATTAATCGGAATCTGTGAACCGTTTACACGCTTTTCCTGATAGGTTAGCATACGAACACGATAAAGCGCAGAGGGCATATACTTCCCGCCAATGACTGACCAGAAATTATACTGCTGCTCAAAACTGAATGAGTAGAGTTCAACAATCAGTTTCTTAATTACCGGATCAAGTGCGGGTGAATTATCAGTTGTAAAAACATTCTTACCCTGGAAAAAACTGATCACATACGACAATTGCTTCAAGCCTTCCTCGTATTCAGGTGCAACCGGATTTCCGGCTCCGCTGGTACCGATAAAATTGGCAGAAACCAAGACATATAAATTCAAACGCAGCTCCGGATTGTAATACTCCACCTCACCCGATAGCGTGCGGCCAAAAGTGCGCTGATCTTTCATAACACGCTCCTCTTCCACATTGATCAACGAAAGACCAAGCATATTAGATGGAATAACAACCTTCCCGTCGGCATCCGAAACATTGGAAAGTTTTATCTGGGGCGGCATTGAAAGCGATGTTGACTGAAGACCGAGATAATCGTTCAGTTCATCGGTCATAAATTTCATGGCTTTGTCAATCATATCTGGAATGATATAGTGATAATCTGATTATTAAATAAACCGTAAGATGAGCTGTGCGCTGTGCAACGTAATTACTCCACTGGCTGATGACCTTCGCGCTATCAGCGTAATAATTGGTGGATTTGAACTGGTCGCAATAAATTCTCCGGGGCTTATTCCAATAGTAACAGGAGTCAAGTTTCCTGTAATCGGAATATTAGATTCGGCAATTGGTCCGGAAATCGTATTGGCAGTTGTTGATTCCTGCATAATACCTACTTCACCAACAGGAGAAGATGCTGAACGATAGGTACATTTTACTCGTATTCCAACACTTGTTTTACCGGGGAACATTGCAAAATAATCACTCAAAATAATTGATCCATATCTTGTAAGAGTTGCGGGTAGAGTCACCCCGCCAGAATAAAATATGGGAACAATAAGAGTGTTTACTTTTGATTCATCAACATACAGCTTGGTTGCCGGATGATAATTTTCGGTCGGAACATAAATGCCGGAGTTGGTTTTGCTCAGGTAATTATCCAGTGCTGATGTTTCTACAATTCTTGAACTGTTTACGCCTGAATCAGCAGGAGCTCCGGATTCACTGATCGTTAAAAAGTTTCCGGCTTGAAAATTGTCTGCCGGTTTATCAAGTTTTAACTGCACTGCATCATCCACATATTTTTTTGTTGATGGATGATAGTTAGCCGTTGGTGAGTACACACTTGTATTGTTGCGGGTTAAGAAATCAGAAGCACTTAAACCCGAATCTTTCTGCATGTTTGTTCCGTTACTCACTATAAAGTTTTCGGCTGTAAATGCTGATGCATTCATCCGTGGAACAATATCGAGACTCAAACCACTGTCAACCGGCCGCTGATCTGCATCAAATGATACAAT
>CALRTD020000280.1:0-6250 GCA_943371015.1 Synechococcus sp. UW140
TCGATGTAGGTTTTATCATCAGGTGTACTGAAAGCACACCAGGTAAGATTTGCCGTTACTTCGCGCGCTGCTGCTGCCGTAAATGCGGCGCAAGCTGTTGCCAAAAGGAGAATACGTTTCATGTATGGTCAGATCTGTTGCAAAAACTCAGCCGGAAATGGAACGGGATGTATTCCTGCGGCAAATAAACTGTTACGAAGTTAACACAATTCGTGCTGAAATCTTGCTGTTTGCAAGACGAAAAGCAAGGACTATTTTACAGCCGGATAACTAAGCTCATTAAAAGGTGGTGATCGGCTTGTAAGTGATAGCCGGTTAGGTCGTAACCGCCGCGCTTAAACCAGTAACTCCGGCAGAGCAAATTAAAATTTATTGAAAATCAGACTAAACGATACGGAAAAATACTAAATGGAGAAACGATTGCGAATGCTTACCATCTTCAGGGCATTAATCAATCCTATTTTATCAATAGCACCTCAACGATGTTTGACTGAGGAGTAATGAAGAAATAGTGTACACTTTATCGTGTACTGTACCTAAACACTATATTCTTTTTCTTTTCCCAATCTTCCGGGCTGATATATAAATAGTAGTCTTCTATCACCGGACTTTTATCCCATATTTTTATTTCAATATTAGTATGTTTGATTATTGCTGTATCCAGTTTTAGTACATCATATACTCTGATGGGGGTACCAAAATTTTCTTTTGTAATCATCTTTGCGTTGGGCTTTCTTGCTTCTATCTGTATTCTTACTATTCCTTCTTGATCACCTGTGTAATAAATTTTCATAGCGTTTATATCTATGAAACAGAATTTTGCCTTGGGTACACACCTCCCGGGAAACAGTAGATGGCATGAAGCCGAAATGCTCCAAATCATACATATGATAGCGAATACTCTATTCTTCAGTAGTCTCGTAATTATCATTCGCCGAATGTAAAGCAAAAAACATCAATCGTTATATCAACTTACCGGGGAATAAACCTGAACGTTTCAGAACCGCTGACCGGAAGCCCTGTTGTCGACCAAACATGGTCAACCTGATAATATCGGGAGAGTACAATTTTCTTATGCCTGAGTTCATCAATTGTAAATACCGGATTTTTTTGTCTAACCGGAAATTGTATAATTAATCCGCTCGGCCATGTACCGGAAACAATTTCAGGAAACAGAATAATCTGGCTTTTATTTTCATGATTGTCGCCATCATGAAGAAAATGCCAACTCCCTTTCATTGTTCCAACATCAGCAGCACCAGATTTCATCACCCATTCAAATTTTTCATCGGCTGTAAATTCTAATTGGCTCGAATAGTGAAGTTCGGTATTTGGTCTAAGCGAACTGGTTGAAAAACAGGTTTCAGTTCCGAATGCATACTTCCATTGCGGTTGGTAGTTTACACGAAGTTCGCTGTAGGTTCCCTCTGCTGTTTCTAACTTCCACTTCCCTACTAAACGGCTTTTTCGCGTTCGAAACGATATAACGGGGTCATCTTCACCTTTTCGGGTACATCCGGGATGAAAAATAATAGTAAATGTTATAATAACTAATAGTACTAGCTTATTCATCAGCGATAGTTTTTAAGAAGAGTAAATAATTACGCTAAAACTATTGCCGGATATGACATAAGTCAAGAATCAATTTTTAACCGGTAAAGTGACTTGTTTAATTGGTTTAATGTCGTGAACTATCTACTGAATTTACGATCATTCAAAAATGAACCTTCGAGAGAAAGGCTAAACCTTCAATAAATACCCTAAACCTTCAAGGTTTTAAAAACCTTGAAGGTTTAGGGTTTTTATCGAGTACCTAGTTAGTTTTTTCTTCCCAAATCCGGCAAAGCTCAACAATGGTACGCACCGCCGCCTGCATATCTTGCACCGACACCCATTCGTGGCGCGAATGAAAAGCGTGTTCTCCTGCGAAAATATTGGGACACGGCAAGCCCATAAACGAAAGTCGCGAACCATCTGTTCCGCCGCGAATGCTGGAACGAACCGGTTCAACACCTGCACGGCGGATGGCTTCAAGTGCATAGTCAACCACCTGCGGATGCTGATCAAGCACAAGTTTCATGTTGCGATATTGCTCTTTAACTGTAAATGTGTAAGAGGAGTGCGGAAAACCGGTGAGCACATCTTTCACAATGTTTTCAAGCATTGCAGCCTTTTCTTTCAGGCCTTCGGTGGTAAAATCGCGGATGATGAGCTGAATGCTGGCGTTATCAATTGTGCCGCCAATAGAAACCGGATGCACAAAGCCTTCTTTGGCTTCGGTGGTTTCGGGCGAACAAGTGTTTTGCGGGAGGCGTTCTACAATGCGCGATGCAATTTTAATGGCGCTTTCCATTTTGTTCTTCGCAAAACCGGGATGCGTGCTCACGCCCTGAATAACAATGGTTGCTCCGTCGGCCGAAAAGGTTTCATCTTCAAGATGACCGAGTGTTTCGCCGTCCATCGTATAACCGAAATCGGCACCAAGTTTCTGCATGTTTACTTTGTCAACACCACGGCCAATTTCTTCGTCGGGCGTAAACAGTATGCGGATTTTACCGTGCTTGATTTCGGGATGCTGCATGAGGTAGTTGGCGGCATCCATAATTTCCGCTACACCGGCTTTGTTGTCGGCACCGAGCAGAGTAGTTCCATCAGCAGTAATAATATCGTTGCCAATTTGCTGCAGCAATGCCGGATGATCGGCGGTTCGGATGATCTGCGACGAATCAGCCGGAAGCACAATATCATTGCCCTGGTAATTGCTGTGTACAACAGGCTTCACATTCTCTCCGGTGCAATCGGGCGAAGTATCCATGTGCGAGCAAAAGCAAAGCACCGGAACATTCTTGTCTGTAGTGGCCGGAATGGTAGCATACACATAGCCGTGCTCATCAAGCTCGGCATCGGAAATTCCAATGGCTTTGAGCTCTTCAACAAGCACACGGCCAAGATTCTTCTGCTTTTCGGTTGAAGGGCAAGTGGGTGAAGCCGGATCAGATTGCGTGTCGATTTTCACGTAACGCAGAAAGCGTTCGGTAACTGTATAGTTGATGTTTTGCAGTGACATAATTTCAGCAGTAGATGATTGGCTGAAATTACACGGAGTTTTACAAACAACAATCTTTTTGATCTACAAATTCATGAATAGATGCACTACATCGCATCCCAAATTGAACAGATCAATGCGTCGAATTCAAAAAAGAAATTGAAAACAATCACTTCGACAGCACTACGCCTTTTGAAGCTGCCTGTTTCTGCATCACTTCAAAAATACTATCACTGAATGATGTGGTTTTCTGGCTTTTCGATTTTTCTTTTTCGGCACGTATATAATCCTGGCGCAATACATTCAGACGCGTGATACTGGTCTGTGCCGTTTTACGCTGCTGCATAAGTTTTTCGGTATAGGCTTTACGTTCGGCCGGAGTCATTTTTTTCATGATCTCGGGTAAATCAGCCTGTTTTATAGAATCTAAATTTACACGCTGATTCATCAGATCATTAATCAATTCGTTTGAACCGTAAAGGTTCTTCTCTCCGCTTTTAGAGTAGTTGTATGCCGTGCGTGATGCTTTGGAATTAGACGAGGCATTTTTCTGAATTTCGAGACTCTTCTCTTTCTTGTAATTCATCTTCAACTGAATTTCATAAGTACCGTAGTAAATTTTTGTGCTGTCGATAAGTAATGAATAATAATTAATACTGTCGTCGTACGGTGTTTTAATAATTACATCGTCTGCATTTTGTCCGAGCGATTGATAATTTCCATTTGTCAGTGAAGCAATGGTTTGAAAATGCTTCACCGCTTCTGAGCAACTAATACCGAGTTTAATTGTGTTAATGATAATGTCTTTTTCGGCGGCCATTTTACACGTTTCGGAATACTTTACATCATCTTTATAGTCCATGTGCGGCGGGCAGTCGCCAACAAGGAAAATCGTTTTGTAAATATCATTTCCCGTTCCCCAGCTCATTTGTGCAACAGCTTCGTGCAGCGCCTGATTCACGCTTTCGGGCGAGTCGCCGCCGCCCTGTGCTTTTATATTCAGCAACTCAGCATAAATGCTGTCAACATCACTCGTAAGCGGATATACTTTGGTAACAAATGCATCGCCGCGGTCGCGGTAAAAAATCATACCGATACGGATTTCAGGCGATGGTGTGGTTTGCGTGAGACTGGTAGCTATATCCCAAATCTTTTCTTTAGCCGTGCTGATTAATCCCGACATACTTCCGGTGGCATCAAGACAAAAAACAAGATCAATACGCGGCTGCGGAAGCAATACGACTGAAGCCGGCGGGGCGCTGATAACAGGCGTTTGCGAAAAGCCGTTGATACAGAAAACTGTACTTAGTAAGAGAGAAGCAAGAACTAATTTCATCGGGGGGAGAGGTTTAAAACTTAACAGGGGATGCAAGAAATTTTATTTCAGGCGAAGTTAACCACGCTTAGCAGTTGTGTAATACACTCATCTGCAATGTATTTACGGTAACGCGAATTAACAGTTTTGATACTTCCTGAACTACCCGATTAGTAGTAATTAGTAATCGTTAGCATTCCTTGTTACAGGTTTCTTGCGTACCGTCAATATCCGAAATACTTTGGCCTCAGCGTTAGGTAATATCGTGTTTACTCCCATTCAAATACGTAAAACCATGATCTTAGAATTCAACTATTAGAAACAGAGACCGGTGATGCTGCCCAAGAGTGTGTGTCAAAAATTTTAGGCACGTCATCGGTTTTCTTCCGTACTGCAATTTAGCGAACAGCGCGCTTCTGTGTGAGAAGCGCGCTGTATTTTTTTATTAATTACTAGTTCGTGGCAAAATCCCTCAATAGTACCTCCTTTAAAGAAGTCGGCTTTTGACCGGTCAGCAGTTCTACATCATTCGTAATAAAATCAACCTTATTATCAGCTATAATTGAATATACATTGATCATGTACTCGGCTATAAAAGCAGGAGCACCGGCAGCGGCCAATGCATTACGATAATCGGCGTGACTGGGCTGCGGGTAAACAATAGTTTTACCAGTGACTTCACTCAATAGTTTTGCCGCATCAAAATGGCTCAGTGATTCGGGACCGGTTAGTTCATACGTTTTTCCGATATGGCCCTCGTTTGTAAGAACAGCAGCAATACAACGACCAATATCGTGTGCATCAACAAAGCCAACTTTTCCTGTTCCCGCTACAGTAAACGTGATACCGCGCTGTGTGATATTATCATACTCATAGTTGCGGAAATTTTGAGCAAAAAACGAAGGCTTAATTATCGTAAGTTCAAAGCCATCTGCAATCAGCTTTTCTGTAATATGCTTGTGAAACGGCAATTCAGCAACTTCATCCACCTTGAGAGCAGACAAATAAACAACCCGCAACAGATTTTTAGCTTTCAGGAAATTGATGAATGGTAGAAGTACTTCATCCAAGTTGTGCTGCAGCGGTGGCCCAAGCAGGAATACACGATCAACACCAGCCGTAGCGGTCTCGAAGGTTTCCGGATTGGTAAAATCAAATGCTGTGGTTAACGTTCCGGCCGGCAATTTTTTTGCCGCTTCAATTTCATTCCGGACACCAGCTACAAATGCTGCACCTTTTTCGGTTAGTGCACTTATTACTGCTTTTCCAACAGTGCCAGTGGCACCTGTTACAAGAATTTTTGCTGACATTTTGTGTAGTTTTAAGTTCTATTAGTTACTTTTAAGAACTCAAAGTTAAAAAGGCACTAATGAACAAAAAAGAGGGCACAGCAATGAAACCGAGTTACACCGATGTTACTCTTGAGTCAAATCAGTTCTCAGCAGACGAAAAAAAATTTCAACTTTTTTTTGCCAAGGCCAATGTGCCGGTAACACAACTTTGTCCGGTGCGTGATATAGTGGCGCGGCTGAGTGATAAATGGAGCATGCTTGTTATACTTGCGCTTGGCGGTTACGGCACAATGCGCTTCAACGAACTGAAACACAAAATTGGTGATGTATCGCAACGCATGCTGACGGTTACCCTGCGTTATCTGGAACGCGATGGTTTAATAAATCGTACAATTTATGCCGAAGTTCCTCCCCGCGTTGAATACTCGCTCACTCCTCTTGGCCATAGCTTTAAGGAGCAAATTGTTGTGCTTGCAGATTGGGCAACTTCAAATGCCGATGAAATTTATAAAAAACGTTTAGCTGAAAATTAAGATCACTTTCGCCAGATCAATACTAATTACGAAGTCATTACGTCAGAAAAAACTACCTCGCAAT
>CALRTD020000281.1:0-6249 GCA_943371015.1 Synechococcus sp. UW140
TCGATGCGCTTGTAGTTGAAAAGTCAAACGGCCAGAAAATTATTCTTGAGTGCCAGCAGCACATTGGTGAGGACACCGTCCGCACCATTGCGATGGACTCAACCGACGGCCTTTCACGTGGCATGGAAGTGAAAGCCACAGGTTCTCCGATTCGTATGCCTATTGGCGACGCTATCAAAGGCCGCCTTTTCAACGTAGTTGGTGAAGCCATCGACGGTATTCAGGCCGTTAGTAATGAAGGTGGTTATCCGATTCACCGGATGCCCCCCAAATTTGAAGATCTTTCTACCGCTGCTGAAGTACTTTTCACCGGTATCAAAGTAATTGACCTGATCGAACCTTATTCAAAAGGCGGTAAAATCGGTCTGTTTGGTGGTGCCGGCGTAGGCAAAACCGTACTTATTCAGGAACTCATCAACAACATCGCCAAAGGTCACGACGGTTACTCGGTTTTTGCCGGTGTAGGTGAGCGTACCCGCGAAGGAAACGACCTGCTCCGCGAGATGATCGAGAGCGGTATCGTTAAATATGGCGATGCTTTCAACGAAAGCCTCCACAAAGGTGGCTGGGACATCAGCAAAGTGGATACCAACAAGCTGAAAGAGTCGCAGGCGACCTTTATCTTCGGACAGATGAACGAGCCTCCGGGAGCCCGTGCACGCGTTGCGTTGTCTGGTCTTACGCTTGCTGAGTATTTCCGTGATGGTGATGGCGGCGGCGGAAAAGACATTCTGTTCTTTATCGACAATATTTTCCGTTTCACACAGGCCGGTTCAGAGGTGTCAGCGCTTCTCGGTCGTATGCCTTCGGCCGTAGGTTACCAGCCCACACTGGCTACCGAAATGGGCTTGATGCAGGAACGTATTACCTCTACGAAGCGTGGTTCTATCACATCGGTTCAGGCTGTTTATGTACCTGCTGATGACTTGACTGACCCGGCTCCGGCTACCACCTTTGCTCACCTTGATGCAACCACCGTACTTTCGCGTAAAATTGCTGAGCTTGGTATTTACCCGGCTGTAGATCCCCTGGATTCTACATCACGTATTCTTACTCCGGCGGTTGTAGGTGATGAGCATTATGGCTGCGCACAGCGTGTTAAGCAGCTTCTTCAGCGCTACAAAGAGCTTCAGGACATCATCGCCATTCTTGGTATGGATGAACTTTCTGAAGAAGATAAGCTGGTGGTACACCGCGCCCGCCGCGTTCAGCGCTTCCTCTCACAGCCTTTCCACGTTGCCGAACAGTTTACCGGCCTCAAAGGCGTATTCGTGAGCATCGAAGACACCATCAAAGGTTTTAACATGATCATGGACGGCGAAGTGGATGAATATCCCGAAGCTGCATTCAACCTTGTTGGAACTATTGAAGATGCAATTGCAAAAGGCAAAGCTATTTTGGCTGAAGCCAAGTAATTCAACGCACTTAACTGCTCACGATGAAACTCGATATCATTACACCTGATAAGAAGCTGTTCAGCGGCGAAATAAAGTCGATAGTTCTGCCCGGCGTTGAAGGTTCGTTTGGAATTTTAAACAACCACGCTGCTATGATTTCGACCCTTAAAAACGGCCGTATCAAAGTAACGGAAGCCAATCAGTCAGTTCAAATTTTTGATATCAGCGGAGGTGTGGTTGAAGTGTCTAACAACATCATTACTGTACTGGCCGAATAATCGGTGATTTTTATTTGTTGTCAAAAAAAGCGAAGCGGCTCTGTCAAAAATGACAGAGCCGCTTCGCTTTTACTCATCCAAATTATTCAATAACAAATCGGTGATTCTCACTCACATTATTTCCGATAATGCTCAGGTTATAAACACCTGCAGAAAGCCCTGAGGGTAATTGAATTTGTTGTACAGATTGACCTTCAGTAATACTGATCTGCTGATTGAGTACTTCGCGGCCAAGCATATCGGTTATACGAATTTCGATCTGCTGTTCTTCGGCCACCTTGAGGCTTAGATTCAATACCGGATTACTGAGTGAAACCGGATTGGGGAACAGCGCGGAATTTACTTCTGCAGTTTCATCCTGCTCTGCGAAACGTGCATTGCTTCCACCGGGAACAGCTGCAGCATTGCAATAATTAAAAATGGTAACGTTAGAATTTTGAGTCAGTATCAAGCTCGGGAACGACAGATCTTTAACGTCCTGAACTGGTGTTGTAGTTGTTGTTAAAACCGGAGCCGAAGAAACTGTCGGATTAATTTCATAGTTACATTGTGTAAATCCGTTGAAGTACGATTTTACAACATACATATCGCCATTTGCGGCCAGCTGACTGATTCGAATATTACCATAGATTCCGAGGCCATCAGGCTGTGCAGAAATTTCCTCATTCGTTTCACTTGTACCAACTGTACCGTATGAATACTCGCCCAGCAAACCTAAGGTATAATTCAATTTAACTACTACCATATCATTTTGTCCGAGCTGACCTGAACTGGCAGAACCGCTGGCGTAAAACTCATACTGACTGCTTGTATTCAGTCGTGTAATGATATCAGCTCCTGAAAGTGATGATGTGCTAATGCTGTACGAAATAAATCTGTTGGCAAGAACGGCATTGCAAGTAGTATTTACTTTAAACACCCACATCCGGTTAAGATTGCTGCCCTGGTTAGTTGAACCGCAAAGTATATAACCTGCATTGGGAATACTGCTGTTTGGATTAAGTGCAATCGCAGAAACAGACTCATTAGATGCGGCGTAATTAAATATATTCGGAGCGGCAATTGGCATACCGTTAACTCTGTTTAATCTTAGCAAAAAAGCGCCCCGATCATTTGCATTGTTATAGTTACCGGCAACAACTACTTCTGAACTGTACGGAGAATCTATGATATCCGCAGCTGTTTCGCCGTTTAATCCTGAAAATGCATACGTAAGCGACCAATTCAAAGCGTTGGTATTTCCGTTAAGCGAAATAACAAAAACACCAGCGCCCAGCGTTGAATTATAAGGCGTAAGATCAACTGTTCCGGTTACAAATACTGTTGGATCAGCAGCAGTGGCAGCACGGCATGCCGAAACAGCCGTAATGGTTGTAGTTGCAGTGTTTATTGTTTTCCAGCCTTTAATGTTCAGCACATTGCCACCGGCATCAAATGTGGCGGTGTACACTCCTCTGTCAGTAGCGGCTGTACCGGAATAACTACCGGCAACAAAAATCTGTCCGCCGGGCATCTGAATGACTTTAACAGGAGTTGAACTAAGTACAGCTCCCGATGGTGTCTGCAACCGATAGGTATTTCTGAAAAAAGGCACAACCGGTGTTAAGCCTTGTGCATCGGTTCTGATTAGTACAAGATCAATTGCTCCGGAAAATGTACTTGTTCCAGTCATAATGTGACCGGCCGGGCCTTGAACTGCGGCAGTTCCGTCGGTGAGCCGGTCGGTAGCTGTAGTGCCGTATTCTTTTGTAAAATACTGCCCGTTTGCAATTCCTGCAAAACCTAATGCAAGCAATAAGAAAAGTTGTTTTTTCATAACTGAGCTTTTAGTGTGAAACTGAAAGGTACTGCCATGAACTACTGAAACTATTTTTTCATTGCAAGTATTTGTAAACAGATCTTGTTCTGAAAAGGTTATTTCCTTTTCAAAGCATTGGTATCATTGACTTTCAAAAGACATACATACACATCCACTAAAACAATTGCATTGATTCATTCAACAAAAAGGATCAGAAATAAAAATATAAATATAAATTATTCAATATCGTTAAAACAAGAATCGCGCCGGACATAAATGCTCAGCGCGATTACTTGTTTCAACTATTAATTATGCTCAGCAGAACAATTATTCAATAATAAATCGGTGATTTTCACTCACGTTATTTCCACTGATGCTCATACTATAAACACCAGCAGAAAGACCTGAGGGTAATTGAATTTGTTGCACAGATTGACCTTCGGCGATACTGATTTGCTGATTCAGCACTTCGCGGCCAAGCATATCGGTAATGCGGATTTCGATCTGCTGTTCGGTTGCTGAATTGAGATTCAGACTAAGCACTGGTGCCGACAAAGAAACCGGATTGGGATACAATGTTGATGAAACTGCATTGCTTTCTTGTGTTTCGGCGGTACGGGCATTGTTGCCTCCTGCAATTGTAACTGCAAAACAAATTTGCGTTACAGAAGCCGGCAACTGTACATTCAAAAGCAATGTTGATCCGCCAACATTTCCGGTAGCAAAAAACGGACGTGAAACTCGCGACAATGAGTAAGTATCGGTTGGAGGGGCATCTCGCGTTACATTACATGCTGTAACTCCGTTGTAGTATGCTTTTACATAATAAACATCACCAAAATCAGGACCAACAGCATAGTTAATGTTTCCGAATACGGTGATACCATCAGAAGGTGTACCTGTAAAGCTGGAAATTTCTGCTGCATACTCATCAGCTGCTGTTCCGTATGTCCACTCTACTTGTGCAACACCTAAATCATCAATTAATACAGCAACCATATCGCGCCCGCCAAACAATCCAAAATCAGGTGTTGTAGAGAGGTAGAATGTCCATTGCCCGGATGTGTTCTGACGCTGAATAATGTCTGCTGCATAGCTTTCGTTGCCGCCGGTATATTTGTAGTTATTAGCCCAGCGCACGCCGCCACCTGTTTGATCTACTTTCATGACCATTGGCTGTCGGGAGCCGTACGCATAATTATGCCCTGCAATCGCAAAACCATTTCCGCCGCCGCCAAGACCGCTAGCTACAGTAACTGCAACAAAGTCATCAAACTTTCCGGTATCAAATGTGGTCACGTTTCCGACAACAGCTCCGGTGTTAATATTTACACGAAAATCAAATCCTTCGTCGTTGCCCTGATCATCATAAACCTGACCAACAACAAATAATTCAGGAACTAGTGAGGGCTGATAAGGTGAAGCAACCAAATCGCGCGGAATAAACTTATATGCCGCGGCATAGGGTAAATTGAAATCATAAATACGTCCCCAAATCAATGCATTGGTACTTCCGTTAATGGCAATCAGCAATGCACGGGCACCGTTTCCGGGTACTGTAGCATCACAGGCGGCAGAAATGTATACGTTGTTGCTAACGGCAGATATTGCCCGGCATGCCGAGGTTGCAAAAATTGCCTGACTGGCTCCCGGCGATACTGTTTGCCAGCCAACAGCGCTGATAACACCTCCGCCGGAATTAAGTACGGCAGTAAAAATTCCGGATGGCGTGGGAGAAAATGTTGAATAGTAATTTCCGACAACACAAATACGGCCATTACCCACCTGCAGAATTTTCACTGGTTCCGCATTCAGTGGCTGATTGTTTGGTGTTAATAAACGATACACCTGATTGAATGTGTTTAAACCACCAATGGTTCCGTTTGCATTTGTGCGCGTAAGCAAAAGATCCTGAGTACCCAAAACATTGGTTGATGCAGCAATCAGATGCCCCTGCCCTCCTGCTGTAATGTTCGTACCGTCGGCGATACGATCTGTTCCGCCTGAATTATTTGTGTTTTGGTAATATTGCGCATTCAGAAAACCGAATGCGAACATTGAGCAGATAAACAAGTACTTTTTCATAATTGTATGTATTGGTTTGAATAATAAATCTATAACAATGATCAGGTCTTATAAAATAATTTCTATTTATATAATTAACAGATTTAGTTATCGATAAAAATGAACATCGGATATTTATTTTAAACTACTTTATCGGATGGTCAATGAATGTATATCTATGATAGAATGAACAGCAAAGTGCTGTTCAATCGTATTGATCTCTCTTCGAAAATACCTGCTGCAACATCTGAATGAGTTTCCGAAGAATATAAAAAAAGCAAGCAGTAACATCGTTTGATGCTACTGCTTGCTTAAGCATTAACGAGTACTCATCAATGATTATTCGATGATGAAGCGATGATTTTCGTTCACAAGATTACCATTGATACTCATGTTGTAAACACCAGCAGAGAGACCAGAAGGTAACTGGATCTGCTGAACTGACTCACCTTGTGCAACAATAATTTGCTGATTAAGCACTTCGCGGCCAAGCATATCAGTAATACGAATTTCGATTTGCTGATCAGCAGATGAATTGAGACTCAGGTTAAGAACAGGTGCCGACAAAGAAACCGGATTCGGATACAATGTTGATGTAACGGTATTGGTTTCTTGTGTTTCTGCAGTGCGTGCATTGCTACCTGTTGCAATTGCAATGTTAAAGCAGAGGACGTTTACGTTTGCTGCTGCGGGAATGGTAGCCAGCAAATTG
>CALRTD020000282.1:0-6238 GCA_943371015.1 Synechococcus sp. UW140
TAAACCTTCGAGGTTTTTGAAACCTCGAAGGTTTGGATACTTCAAAAACCTCGAAGGTTTGTATTTCAAAAATCTCGAAGGTGTAGTTACTTACTATATTTGTTCCCCAATGTTCACCTTCACCACATCCGACAAATTCACCACCGAATCAGGCGAAACATTGCCTGAACTTACGCTGGCTTACTGCACCTACGGAACCTACGAACCGGGCAGGAGCAAAGTAGTTTGGATGTGTCACGCACTTACTGCCAGTGCCGATGTAGCAGAATGGTGGCCCGGATTAGTTGGCGAAGGTAAAGCCATTAATCAGCACGATTACTTTATTGTTTGCGTAAATATTCCGGGTTCCTGCTACGGAAGTACCGGTCCTTTGAGCGAAAACCCGGAAACCGGACGACCTTATTACGGCAGCTTTCCGTTCTTCACCATTCGCGACATGGTGCAGAGCTTTATTCAGCTCCGCAAGCATCTCGGCATCAGCGAAATTTACCTGCTTGCTGGTGGTTCAATGGGCGGTTATCAATGCATTGAGTGGGCAATTATGGAGCCGGAATGCATACAGAACCTGATGCTTGTGGCTACATCAGCTCGCGAATCGGCCTGGGGAATTGCGATACACACTGCTCAGCGGAATGCAATTGAAACCGATCCCACATTCGGACTGCCGCAGTACAATGCAGGCGCAGCCGGACTGAAAACCGCCCGCATGATTGGTATGCTGACTTACCGGAGCTATGAAGCATTTAAAAGTACACAGTCAGACAACGATGAGCGTACTGATAACTTCAGTGCTTCATCCTACATGCACTATCAGGGGCAAAAATTAGTGAACCGGTTCAATGCCTATACCTACCATGCACTGACACGCAGCATGGACAGCCACAATGCGGGGCGGGGGCGTGGCGGACTGCAAATTGCGCTCGGTATGATCCGCGCACGAACATTGTGTATTGGTATCACCACAGATATGCTTTGTCCAATTCCCGAACAGAAAGAAATTTCTGCTTTCGTAAAAGATGCAATTTATCATGAAATAGATTCGCCGTTCGGGCATGATGGTTTTTTAGTTGAAGGTGAAAAAATCGGAGCGCTGTTAAAGCAATGGTTGTCGGCAGCCCTATAATATCGGGTATTATTACCTGATAATTATTTGCTCGTAATCAGTAATTGCCAGTAACACAGAATTTGACTAATCTTGTTCAGGCAAATCTAAATCCAAACTCATGAAAAAACACTTACTTCTGGCACTCGCTGTGCTTGGTTATTTATCAGTATTTGCACAAACGCAGATACTGATGCCAATGCCAGCGCAATCATCAACCTTTAGCGGAAACGTACGCGGTTACTGGTTCACATCACCTTCGTGCGTTACTATTACGGGCGTACAGGTGCCCACAACCGCATCATCAGGCGCACAAAGTATTGCAATTGTTCGCTTGAATGCACCGCCGCCATTGTTTTCGGCCACAACTAACAGTTTTACCGTACTTTATCTTACGCAGAATAATTCAGCTGCAGGTATCATTCCCGTAAACATTCAAGTTGAACAGGGCGATATCATTGGTGTACTCGGACAGCGGGGAAGTATCTGCTCGTATGCAACCGGACCAGCCACCACCACAATTGATGGGAATACTGTTACGCTTGCACGTTTAGGCATGCAGTTTCCGCTCACCACAACAGCACCTCAGCAACTCTGGACAGAAAATGCTGGCAGCATCAGCCGGGTTGAGTTGTTTTATGATACATTAATTACAAATACAGTAAGTTCAACGCAGCAGGCGTTTGATACCTATTCATTTGCAACCTCAGCCGATACCAGTTTTACCATCTCATGGAATTACGGCGATAACACACCGATTGAAGTTGCCGATGCACCAACACACCAGTTTGCATCATCAGGAACGTATAATGTGTGTTGCTATGTAACCACAAGCTGCGGTACCGATACCATTTGCACAACTGTTACAGTTTGTGTGAATACAACAGCTGCATACTCTTCAGCTGTGAACGCAGCAACAGTTGCATTTACGGATCAATCGCTTTCATCTCCTACCAGCTGGACTTGGGATTTTGGTGATGGTTCGCCGACGACTACATTACAAAACCCAACACATACTTACTCAACAAGCGGAACATATACAGTATGCCTTATTTCCGACAATGGCTGCTCAGTGGATACGTTCTGCAATACAGTTACAGTATGTATCCCAACTACTGCATCATTTACTGCTTTTGATAGCATCGGAACGGTACAGTTTACAGATGCATCAGTATCGGAAGTGACAACCTGGGCATGGGATTTTGGCGATGGTTCGCCGGTTGATACAACCCAGAACCCGCAGCACACCTATACCGCAAACGGAACATATTCAGTTTGTCTCATTGCATCATCAGCATGTTCAGTTGATACATTCTGCTCAGCAGTTACTATTTGTTTGCCGGTAAGCGTATCGTTTACATCATCCGTGAACGGAGGAACAGCTGCATTCACAGAATCATCAGCCAATGCAACAACATGGGTATATGACTACGGCGACGGATCTCCGCTTGATACTGTACAAAATGGCCAGCACACTTACGCTGCAAATGGCGATTACCTTGTTTGTATCACCGCAATCAGCAGCTGCTCAACTTTAACCTGGTGCGATACCATTACTATTTGTATGCCAGCTGTCGCTAATTTCTCCTGGATTGAGGGCAGCGCAAGCTTCCTTTTCACTGATTCATCGCAACACGCAACATCATGGTCGTGGGATTTCGGTGATGGTTCGCCGGTTGACACCAACCAGAACACGACACATTTTTACCAGCAAAACGGTATTTACAATGTCTGCCTGATTGTAACTAACGAATGTTCATCAGATACATTCTGCACAACCATTACCAACTGTATGTTTCCTGTAAATGCAGCTTTCACAGCATCAGGCACCGGACTTACATACAACTTTACCAATGGTTCTGCAAATGCTGTTTCTTACTTCTGGGATTTCGATGATAACGGAGCAACATCTACACAGGCTGCACCTTCGCATACCTTCTCGTTCAGCGGACAGCACATTGTTTGCCTCACGTCTTACGGTCTTTGCGGCGACAGTGTAACCGTTTGCGATACCGTATTGATTCAGATTGTAGGTGTGCATGAAAATAATTTTGGCACAGCAACAGTTTCTGTATTCCCGAACCCGATGAGCGATGCTGCAATGCTGCTTGTTCAGTCAGAAGAGTTTGGCGGAGTATTTACACTTGAACTGATGGACGTGAGCGGCAAAATTGTTCGCACAGAGAACGGCATGTTCAACGAAGCACATACCATTGCCCGTGGCGAACTTGCTGCCGGTTTATATGGTTACCGCATTCTTAAAAACGGAACATTCATCGGCAACGGAAAACTGATTATTCAGTAAAGTATTCCCGATTACCGATTTTTTTTAGGGCTATAAGCCTGTTGTCATTTCGAGCGAAGCCGAGAAATGACAACAGGCTTTTTAGTTTGCCACTTTACAGGGAATTACGAACTTTGAACACACACAATTTGTTCTGCAATGACCCGCGACGAAGCCCGCAACCGCATCAACATACTTACTCAGGAACTCAACGATCATAACTACCTGTATTATGTATTGGCTGAGCCCAAAATCAGCGATTATGATTTTGATCTATTGCTGAAAGAGTTGGAGGCGCTTGAAAAAGAGCATCCGGAGCTGCGCCGTCCTGACTCACCTACCTTGCGTGTTGGCGGAGAAGTAACCAAAGAATTTGCAACAGTTAAGCACCGCTATCCGATGCTTTCGCTGGGCAATACATACAATTTTGAAGAACTGGAAGAGTTTGATGCACGCGTGCGTAAAGGTCTCGGTAACGAAGCTTTTGAGTATGTGTGTGAATTGAAATACGATGGCGTGGCTATTGGCCTGCGTTACGAAAATGGACAGCTCACACAAGCTGTAACGCGCGGCGATGGGGAGAAAGGCGATGATGTAACGGTGAATGCCAAGACCATTCGCACACTTCCGCTTCGTTTGCGCGATACACCTAAAGCCGGTACCGATTTATTTGCCGAGGCTGAAAGCTCAGTGCCGGCCGACTTCGAAATTCGCGGTGAAGTGTTTATGCCGCGTTCGGTGTTTGATGCGATCAATAAAGAGAAAGCCGAAGCCGGAGAAGCATTGCTGGCCAATCCGCGCAACTCGGCTGCGGGTACGCTGAAAATGCAGGACTCGGCGGTTGTGGCTGCGCGCAAATTAGAATGCTATCTGTACTTTGTGCTTGGCGAAAATCTTCCGTTTAAAACACATTACGAAAGCTTGGATGCTGCACGAAACTGGGGCTTTCGCGTTCCTGAGTTTACACGTCTGGTGAATGATCTTGAGGGTGTGCGCAAGTTTATTGCTCACTGGGACAAGGCCCGTCACGAACTTGATTTCGATATCGACGGGATTGTGATAAAGGTGAACAGCTATGAGCAGCAGCGCACATTGGGATTTACTGCAAAATCGCCGCGCTGGGCAATCTCGTATAAATTCAAAGCCGAGCGCGTTGCTACAAAGTTGCAATCGATTACTTATCAGGTTGGGCGAACGGGGGCAATTACGCCTGTTGCCAACCTTGATCCTGTTCAGTTGGCAGGTACAACAGTAAAACGTGCATCATTGCACAATGCTGATATTATTGCAAAGCTTGATGTGCGTGTAGGTGATACAGTGTATGTAGAAAAAGGCGGCGAAATTATTCCGAAAATTGTAGGCGTTGAACTTTCAGCCCGCAATTCTGAAACGCCGCCGCACGAATACATCACGCATTGTCCCGAATGCAATACAGCATTGGTGCGCGAAGAAGGCGAAGCCAACCACTATTGCCCCAATGCCGACGGCTGCGGGCCACAGGTGCTGGGCAAACTAGAACACTTCGTGAGCCGCCGTGCTATGAATATCGATAGCCTCGGCGGTGAAACACTTGCACAGCTTGCTGAGGCAGGACTCATTCGCCACATAGCGGATTTGTACGAGCTGCACACCAAACGCGAAGCGCTGCTGGCGCTCGACCGCATGGCCGAAAAATCAGTCAACAATTTGCTTGACGGTATTGAGCAATCGAAGCAGGTGCCGTTTGAACGCGTGCTGTTTGCGCTGGGCATTCGTCATGTTGGCGAAACAACAGCCCGTAAACTGGCGTTCCATTTCCGCAGCATCGAAGCAATGGCGGCTGCAACTCGCGAGCAGTTGTTAGATGTGCCCGAAGTAGGCGAGATTCTGGCCGACAGCATTCTGAACTGGTTTGCCGATCCGTTTCATCAGCAGCAATTGAAAAAGCTGCAGGAACAAGGTTTGCAGTTTGTACTTTCGGAAGAACAGCTGGAAGGCCGCAGCGATAAATTAGCCGGGCTTACGTTTGTAATTTCCGGTGTTTTCAGTCGTTCGCGCGATGATATCAAACAACTCATTGAACAGAACGGAGGCAAAAACACCGGTTCGGTTTCTGGTAAAACATCGTACCTTGTTGCCGGTGAAAGTATGGGTCCCGAGAAACGCGCCAAAGCCGAAAAACTCGGTGTAGCCATTCTCACCGAAGAACAATTACTGAAACTGATTGAAACGGGAAGCCCCAGCTAACCCAGATTTATGTTTGAACGAATCAAGGCACGGATAGGGCGTATGCGCCTCGGTGATGAACTGAAAAATGTTCAGCGCAATAAAGCCTTTTTCAATATCAGTGAAGTCAAAACGGTTGGTATTTCTTTTGAATTTACGACTGCCGAAGATTTTGAACTGCTTCGCAAATACATCAACTATCTGCGCGAACAAAAAAAGAAAGTAAAAGCACTCGGCTATTACAGCACTAAAGAAGAACCTGCTGTACAATACTCGAAAGTAGAGTTTGATTTTTACGGAAAGAAAACGCTCGACTGGACAGGCCGTGCATCCGGACATATTGTACAGAATTTTATAGATGAGCCTTTTGATCTTTTGCTTGATCTGAACGATGGAAAATCGTTTGCACTGTATTGCATCGGCGGACTTTCGCGGGCGAGTTTCAAGATTGGGCGTTTTGAAGAAAACGGAGAACATCTGCACGATTTACTGATTGACAGTCCGGCCGAAAAAGGGTTAAAATATTTTCTTCGGCAGGTTGATACCTATCTCCAGCTCATCAACAGTCCAGCTTCCGAAATCTGATGCCTGTCTGGCTTTCACCGGATGATTACAGTTTTCCGCCGGTATCGGAAGCTGATGCCGAG
>CALRTD020000283.1:0-6227 GCA_943371015.1 Synechococcus sp. UW140
AACCATGAAACCGGTAACCCGCTCCGAAAGTCCGGTTGCTATTGATGTAATTACACCTGAACTCTTCGCCAAAAGTTCGGCTGTTTGTTTGTTTGATGCCGTTGGCATGATCAACGGTGTGCAGCCGCAGATGAGCTGCAATGTGTGCAATGCCGGCGAACTTCGCATCAACGGAATGGACGGCCCTTATACGCTTGTGCTGATCGACGGAATGCCGATTGTGAGCAGTCTCTCGTCAGTTTATGGGCTCAACGGCATACCAGTAAGCCTTATCGAACGTATCGAGATCATGAAAGGCCCGGCATCATCGCTTTACGGGAGTGAAGCTATGGGTGGCATCATCAATATCATTACGCGTGATCCTGAATGTGCTCCGAAATTCAGCATTGACGTCTCGGGCACAAGCTGGCAGGAGTTTTCGGGCGATGCAGGTGCATCTTTTAAACTGAAAAATACGCATGCGTTGCTGGGAGTTAACGCTTTCAACTTTACGCAGAAGCACGACATCAACAACGATAACTTTATTGATGTCACCCTGCAGCAGCGGATTTCAGTATTCAACAAATACACATTTTCGCTGCCCGGTTCGCGCAAGGCATCGCTGGCAGGGCGTGTTGTGCTTGAAGACCGGAACGGCGGTGAACTTGAGTTTGATAAAACACTTCGCGGCTCAAACAGCATTTATGGCGAAAGCATTGAAACACGCCGCGCTGAACTGCTGGGCTTATGGCAACTGCCGCTGCGCGAAAAGTTTACACTGCAGTTTTCGTCAACACTGCACAACCAGAATTCTTGGTACGGCATTACAAGCTACAATGCAACACAGCAGGTAAATTTTGCGCAGTTGTTTTGGGAAAAAACAATCGGCAAACACAGCTTACTGGGTGGCGCTGCATTCCGTCACACATTCTACGACGATAACACACCGGCCACTGCCGATGTTTCAGGAAACACCAATCAGCCAATGCGGCAGCCGCTTCCGGGAGTATTTCTGCAAAACGAATGGACACCCAATACAAAACACAAACTGCTAACCGGCTGGCGAACGGATTACGATCTGAATCACGGCTTCATTCACTCTCCGCGCATAGCCTGGCGCTGGCAACCGAAAACTTACACCACGCTGCGCGCCGCTGCCGGAACCGGTTTCAGAGTTGTGAATTTGTTTGCCGAAGATCATGCAGCACTCAGCGGTGCCAGAAATGTTATCATTACCGAAACGCTGCAACCCGAACGCTCCGTAAACGGCGGCATAAATCTCTACCAGAAATTGTTTCGCGAAAACTTCTCACTGATCATTGATGCTTCGGCTTTTTACACACATTTCAGCAACAAAATTATTGCCGACTACGACAGCAATCCGAATGAAATCCGCTATGCCAATCTGAATGGGTTTTCAGTTTCCCGCGGTGCAGCACTCAACACTGAACTTGAATTCAGATTTCCGCTTTCGGTGATGGCAGGAGTAACTTACCTCGATGTTTTTACGCAAAATGAAAATGCGGTAAAAACACAACTGCTTCACGCTCCGCGCTGGTCAGGTACGTTTACAGCAAGTTATTCGTTCCCAAAAAAATGGAAAGTGGATTTGAATGGCCGCTGGTTTGGTCCGATGCGTTTACCCATACTTCCGAATGATTTCAGACCTGAATATTCGCCCTGGTTTTGTTTGCTGAATGTTCAGGTGCGAAAAGAATTCAGAAATAATTTAGAAGTATATGCAGGAGTTCGGAATATACTCAACTTCGTTCCGCAGCATCCGATAATGCGGCCTTTTGATCCGTTCGATCAAACAGCAAACGACCCTGTGAGTAATCCGAACGGCTATACCTTTGATCCTTCGTACACGTATGCCCCCGTGCAAGGTGCGCGGATGTTTTTAGGCGTTCGGTGGAAAATTTTTACTGATTAAGCCAGGTCTTAAATGCCGATGCTTTCTCAGAACTCACCACTGCCTCGCGGTGAAACACCGGATTGAGCTGGAGTTTGAGTTTTCCTTTAAACCAAACCTGAACTGCCGTAATTGCAGCATGTGCAACAACAAGCTGGCGATTTACACGATAAAACAAAGCCGGGTCAAGTTGCTCTCCTAATTTCTCAAGCGACTCGTCCCAGACAAATCTTCTGCCGTCGCGGAGTTGTACAAACACATTTTTCTCTTCTGCAAAAAAGTAAGCCACATCTTCAACAGTTACCGGATGAAAGCGGCTTCCTTCGCGCAGCAGAAATTTTTTGCGATAAACACTCTGAGCATCTGCAGCCGCTTTTTCGGCAGGCTGTATGTGTTTCAGTAATTTCTGGATGGTTTGGTCGGGACTTCCGCTTCGCTTTCGCAAACGGTCGAGTGCGCGGCCAATGTCTTCGCTGTCTATGGGCTTTAGCAAATAATCAACAGCATCAGCACGAATAGCATCAAGCGCATAGTTAGCATGAGCCGTTGTAAAAATTACATACGGCGGAGTCTCTATTTGCTCGAGCATCCTGAATCCGTCGGTTACCGGCATCGACACATCCAGAAACACAACATCAGGCATCCACTCGCGAATACCGGCAATACCGGCAACAGCATCAGCAGCTTCACCTACAATTTCTACATCCTGAAATGCAGCAAGCTGGCTTCTTAATCCTTCGCGAGCCAGTTTTTCATCATCAACAATAAACGCACGTATCATTCAGTAGGTATTCTTATTTCGGTTATTACATGATTGTCTTTATTCCGCAGCATTAACCCGGATTCTTTACCAAACATCAGCACCAAACGGCGGCGGGCATTCAGCAAGCCGGTACCCGCAGCATCCTGCTTTACTTCAAACCGGCCGGGATTTTCAATATTTACTTCCAGAAAACCTTTAACCGCTTTTGCTCTTATGCGGAGCAATCCTCCATTTATTTGCTGAGCAATACCGTGTTTGATCGCATTCTCAACAAGGGTCTGAATAAGCATGGGCGGCACAAGCACACTTTTCACAGCAGGATCAAGTTCAATATCCAACTGAAGCCGTTCTTCATAACGCATTTTTTCGAGCGCGAGATAATCTTCGATCAGCATCCACTCATCGGCAAAAGGAACCAAGCTTTCTTCCTGCGAATCAAGTGTGCGGCGCAGCAAACGCGAAAGCCGGCCAATAGCTTTGCGCGCCTGCTCGGGATCTTTTCCGGTAAGTGTTGAGATGCTGTTGAGCGCGTTGAATAAAAAATGTGCATTCAGCTGGCTGCGCAGCGACCGGGTTTGCTGCTCACGCACATGCATCTGCAAATTAACCCGCGCCATCTCGTAACGACGCATGCGTTGCTGATACACATACAACAAATAAATTGCAAACCACGGAAGCAGATTTTTTACAACGCGTAAGTAGTAATCATAAAAAACCCATCCGTTAAATGTGCGCGCAGAAAAACGGGCAAACGTCCAGTTATCAAGGGGAATATTTAACAACGCTACTGGAAGTGCAACAATAAAAACCAACATCAAAACCAATAAAGCCAGATTACGCAACCGAAACTTGAGCGCTCCGCTAACCACCAGCAACAACCTGCAGGAATCGGTAAGCATAATATACAGACCTGTATTAATCAACGCATTAATCCATAAACGAGGACTTATCGGCTGATCTTTTGTGTAAACAAGAATCTCAAGAAAAAAGAAAATAGTCCACCCTGTCACCTGAAGTAACCAATACCACTGACGGGCAGACAAACGGTTGAACATGACGATTACTCAAAGGTCTTTGCGCTGTTGTCAGAAATCAGTTCTGGGTAAATGATTACTTAAAAACAGCAGTGTGTAAATCGTCGCAGGGAGTGCAAATATAACTGTCGGAACAATCGAAAAAACAC
The DNA here is from genome assembly GCA_943371015.1 of Synechococcus sp. UW140. GTDB lineage: Bacteria > Bacteroidota > Bacteroidia > Palsa-965 > Palsa-965. Next base: position 3,838 of record CALRTD020000283.1, read on the forward strand.
CAGTACTAATTTCTGTTTCAGATACAAAAATCCGCCCCCGGCAGTTAAACCGAAGGCGGATGTATTGATACAGTTTTAGGCTACTGACCAGTTATAATCATTCGTGATGCGTACCGTTTTTCGTTTGACGTATGCTGCACGATATACACTCCCGGCAGTAAACCATGAACACTCAGCACATTGCGACCTCCTGAAAGAGCTGAATAGCTGCGCACCAGATTTCCTTGCACGGAGTAGATATGAACATTCATATTATGCCCGTTTTCCGGAAGTTCAATGTTCATATACTCACCTGAAATAGGATTGGGCCAAATAGAAAATGTAGCATTCTGAGTCAGCAACTCAACATCAAGCGCTACACAAGGCAAAATGGTATCAACAAGTGTGAGCATGGGTTCGTTTGTAATTACAGGTGCGTTGAAGTCAAAATAAATTGCTGCTTTATTCTCAACCACACTGCTGGATGCAAGAGATGCCAAGGGCAATACATCAAACACAACATATCCGTTACTGCCCTGCGGATCAGAAATACTATCGGGTAAATTGATGTTTCTGAAAATAAACTGAAGTTCATTGCCGGGATACACTTCTGTAATTAAGCTGTGGCTGGCGGCAAGTACACGCACCGAGTTAAGGTCGAATGACGAGGATAGTGTATCGGTAATGCGCACATTTATTGCAGGCGCTGTTCCCAAATTCTGAAAACGGATGGTGTAAATAATGGGCTCACCCAAAAGTGCATAATTCGAAGTACACACGCCTTGCGGATACACTAATTTATCGTTTGGATCCCACGCATTAACGATCCGGTAACGCTGACGCTGAGCGTTATTGTTTAAATTGTTGTCTGTTATGGATGCGCCAAAAATATCAGCACTGTATTGCACCGAATCGGTAAGCGAAAAACTGGTTGTGGTAAGATAAACCTTAGGCTTGAAAGGCAGCGAGTCTGCACGAAGACCTGTGTAATTCCAGATGATTGTATCACCATTTACAACAGAAGGTGCCGGCACGGCGCTGTCAAACTGAAGGTGATTTTCAATTACAAAACGCAATGAACCGTCAACAGGTAAACACCCATCGTTCAACACGCCGAGTTGTATAACAGTTTGAAAGCCGCTTCTGAAAGTCCCTGTTGGAAAAAGTAAAATCCTTGGATCAGCAAAGTTATTGGCTGGCATAGTGAGCAGCAATGTGCGCTGAACGCTGCAGCCATTGGCATCTGTTGCAGTTACACTAACCAAGCCGGGATTAGCTGTGGTAAAAACCGAATCGGCAGTTGCAGGTGCATTGTTCCAACTGTAAAGCACCGGACGCTGAGCATTAACTGCTGTAATTCGTACATAAGCATCGGTAAAGCAAGTGAAATCCAACAACGAATCAACAGCAAGAGTTGTACCTGAACATAAATTTTCATTGATCGAAGAAAGAAAAACATCTTCAAAACCTGCTGAAGCGGAAGTAAGTGAAAATACAGCAGGCGACGGATCAAAGTCGCAGGTGCCTGTAAACTGTCCTGCAGTAAATAGCTTTCCGTCGGCAGTAGCATTCAGTGTTTTCAACCGATCGCCTGAAGTTCCGCCAAACGATTGTGCCCAGAGAAAATTACCGGATGCATCAAACCGAGAAACAGCCACATCACTCAATCCATTACTGGTGAGTGAAGAAATCAAAACACCGGGATCAGCATCAACAACCGATTGGAATGTATAGCCTAAGTAGAAAGAACCATTTTGACGAACTGCTGTTTGCGGAAAAAAATCATTCCCGGCTCCTCCAATTGAGTGAGCATAATGAAATGCAAAAGCAGTATCCATTGATACCAAAAACACATCAAAGGATCCTGCTGATGTGACAGAAGGTAAACTTCCGGCTCCGTCAAAATCAACATTGTTCTGGTAATTACCGGCCACTAATAAATCTCCGGTTGAAGAAAACACAACCGAAGTACCCTCATCAACTGAACTTCCGCCCCACGCAGCACCGTGCAAAAACAGGCCGGTACTGTCTGCCAGCATCACAAACACATCAGCACTGCCTGCCGAGCCTACGAAAAAAACGGATGCCGATGGATCAAGATCTGCAACGGTGTGAAAATAGCCGGTTAGTGCAATTTTTCCGTTGAGCTCATCTATACTCCAAATTTCATCCTGACCATTGCCACCAAACTGAAAGGCGCGGATAAAATTTCCGCTGGCAGTAAGTTTCAGCACAAAACAATCGCTGTTCCCGTTGGCAGGAACCGGAACCATTGTAAAAACTCCCGGGCCGGGATCAAAATCGTTTGAACTGTTAAACGAACCGGCTGCATAAATATGCCCGGCTGCATCGGTTTCTAGATCAAACACAGCAGCAGTTCCCCCGCCCCCCACAGCTTTCGCCCAGATAAA
>CALRTD020000284.1:0-6219 GCA_943371015.1 Synechococcus sp. UW140
AAATGGACGACATGCTTGTAATTGGTATTGAAATCTGATTTTATGGAACACCTCAATTTTTTGATGCTGATTGATGATAATGAAATCACCAATTTCTATCACGAAGATATTTTACGTGATCTCGAAATTGCTGATCGGTTTCAGATCTTCAATACATCCAGCAGCGCGCTTAACTATTTAAAGCAGGTACTCGACGGTGAAGCAGAACGCCCTGATCTTATTTTGCTTGATTTGAAAATGCCTGAAATGGATGGCTTTGATTTATTGCTTGAGCTTGAAGACTACAATCACGAAGAAACCGAGAAACTGAAAATTGTAATTCTCACCTCTTCCACCCTAAAACGCGATCGCGAAATTGCTGATCGTTTTCCTTTTCTCTTCGGTTTTATTGAAAAGCCGGCAACAGAAGAAAAGTTGCGTACACTGGTTGCCTCGCTCTGATGATCTGTTGCTTTGTCAGCACAGACATTCTAACTCATCTCAAAATCAATTTTCGGGATTGATCAAAGCCGGAAAGTTAATTTTAAGCGGAGTGCTAGTAAACTCTGTCGGCAATTTGCAATAGATGCGGCTTCACTTTGAGTTTGTGCCGATTGCATTCTGCAACACTAATATCAAACCGCAGCACACCGGCATCATCAATTGTAAAACAAATTGCGGCACCTTTTCCGCAATAGCCGCTTCGTTCCGAAACCAGCAGTACAGGCTTAGATGCCACTGCAGTACTTATTTCTTTAATTGCCGACGAGCGTGAAGTGGGCACAAAAACAATGTCACATTCACTTGATTCAGCAGCCGTGTTAATTTTGCGAACCTCAATAGCCATGTGCCGCACTTTCCGGGTTTCAGCTAATGACATGAGTTCAGAAAAAATTTTGGAATTACCGAATACGCCGTAAATAAATGTGGTTTTACCGGTTTCTCCCGGCCACTCAATGTTCTTGGCAAAAGAATGCAGAAGAAGCGTATAGGATTTATAATTAACCTCTTGATAACTTACACGAGCCCCTGTAAATAAAAATAGAACAGAAACTACAATAAATATTCGCACACCGGTTTGCATACGACGCGAATATACTATTTAATATCCGAGGTTACTTGTTTCACCATCTAAGTTTAGACTTGAATTTCCGAAAAACAAGTATTTTACTCCGGTTATGCTTTAGTAAACCCTGTCGGCAATTTGAAGAAGCTGCGGTCTTACTTTTAATTTATGCTCCGTACAGGCCTTTGTATTCACGTCAAAGCGAAGTGTACCGTCATCATCCACATTAAAGCTGATTGCAGCGCCTTTCTGGCTGTATCCGGGACGCTCGCACACAAGCAGCACCGGTTTGCCGTCAATTGAATTGTTAATTTCCTTCACTGCCGAAGAACGCTGCGAGGGCACAAACAAAATATCACAGGCGGCAGCATCTGAGGGCGAATTAATTGTGCGGACATCAATACTCATGTTCCGTACTTTCTTGGTTCGCGCGAGAATAAGCAACTCATTATAAATTTTAGACTGACCATAAACTCCGTACACAAAATTTTCGCGGCCAGTTTCATTGGGCCAATCAATATTTTTTGCGAAGCTGTGCAGCAATAAAGTATATGACTTGTAATTCACCTCTTGATAACGCAGATCAGCCGATGCAAAAAGCAGCAGCGAAAAAATGAGTACAAGGGTGCGTGTGTAAAGCAGCATCAGATATAAAGAATAGATGGGGTTACTTATTGATAACCGGATGCCAGGTGATACGAACTAAAAACTCCCGTGACAAGGCACTTGTGGGGGCTAATCCGCCATTGTACGGCTGACCAATTACAAACCTTCTGTTCAGCAGGTTGTGGATAGATACTGAAAGATCAAATCCCGGAAATAAATTTCTTTTATTGATTGTACCCGATAAAAGTACATCCGGCTTGTAGCGATGAACAGAATAATCGCCCTGAGCATCCACACTGTTGTAGAGATAGCGCTCAGACATGAACAGGCTGTTAAAATTTACAACCCATCCCGATGTGAGTTTTCGGGTTGCCATAAGTACAATCTTGTGCTGAGGAAAATTCAGCAGAAGCCTGTCATTATCAGCAACAGCGCTTTGGTCAGAAATAAAATCACTGCTTATTGTGTAGTAAGACCAACTGGCACGAAACTGGTTAATGGCATCGCGCCAGATGAATTCAGCTTCTGCACCATAACTGATTTGTCTTTTTTCATTCAGGTAATACTCACTTCCCGTTGCATCATCAAAAACATAGTGAATCGGATTTTGCAAATCGGTCCTGAAAATGTTGGCATTGATATACGCATTGCGATTGATTTTGTAACCAACCTCAAACTCACCAACAAATACATATTCCGGACGAATTGGTCGCAATGTGTCCTGCAAATCTATATTCTCCAGAGTAGGTGCTTTAAACGATTGATTAGCCAGAAGTTTATAACTGAATCGCTCAAAGTTTTTAGTCATTGCAATGCGGGGAACGATTGCTGAACCATAGGCCGAGTTAAACTCACCGCGTAAGCCTGCAATTAAATTGAACCAGTAGGTTTTCCATATCATTTCAGCATACGCTGATTGATTGCGAACAACAAAAATGGTACTGTCGTTGGTATTGAATTTCAGTGAATCAATATTTGTTTTTCCCTCGTCAACAAAGGCTTGCAGTCCAAAATTAACAGCAAGGTTTCGGGTAAAAGAGTAACCGATATTACTGGTAAACTTGGTACGCGTTCCTGTACGGTCGTATGATTCAATGTTTCTGATTTGTGTTGTTGTTCTCCACGGTCTGTCTGAATTCAGATTCATCGCTGTGCTGAACGTCCAGCCCGATGAAAACTTGCGTGCGTAATTTATTGATGCTCTGAACTGATCGAAATGACTTGTGTAGTTCAATCTGTTGTAAACACTGTCGTAAGGTGCCCGGGTGTCCATTTCGTGTTGCCGGTACATCAGAATAATAGCTAAACCATGACCAGAAATATTGACTGCGGCATCTTTCCGGCGTATTTCAGAACCCTGGCGCATGTTGTAACTGCCGCCGTATATATCTGTAAATCGCTGATCGCTTAAAATTGATGTTCCCAAACCGCCGCGAACACCTAAATGCCAGCCGTCATTTGAATGTGTATTCCACGAAAATTCGCCGGTAGAGCGGGTAAACCCCGATTGTGAAGTTCCCACAGAAGTTGATACCGATACACCATGCTGATCGGTCACATCACGCGTAATAATGTTAATCACTCCCAAAGCGGCAAAACCACCGTTGACAACAGATCCGGGCCCGCGCACAACTTCAACGCGTTTAATGGCTGTAACCGGAAAATCATTGCTGAAGGTGTAGAAGCCGAACATAATTTCGTTCATCTCCACACCATCAACAGTAATCAGCATTTTTCCTTCGGCAGCCCATTGCCCGCGAATGCCGATTGAAATTACACCTTCCACATCAGTGCCAAACTCAATGCCCGGCACCATGCGAAGGACATCAATCAGATCACGCGCTCCGGAATTTCGGATTTCGTCGGCTGTAATTACGGTAACAATATTGGGCGTTTCGCGGGTAGAAAAAGGGCGCTGTGAGGCTGCTTCTATGCGTGCATTGAGTTCTGCTTCGGTAACCGATGAGCTGTCGAGTGCTTTGAGGCGTAACAATTCTTCGAGCGAAAGCTCCGGAATAGTATCCGCAGGTTGTTTTTCCTGCGCTTGAGTAACGACACAAAATTGCAGAACGAAAAACAATGAAATAATTAATCTCAACAACATGGGGCGGTTGTGTATAACGCTGCAAATTTAGAGCGATTTACCGATATCTAACCAATTCTGCGGATACAATTATTAAAGATTAATAATCGTGTCAACACCTATCATTAAAAACATGGATAAATTAAAAACAGCTTCTTCGGAAACAGCAGCTAATACACCCTGTCGGCAATTTGTAAAAGCTGGGGGCGTACTTTTAGCTTATGCTTTGTGCACACAGCAGTATTAATATCAAACCGCAACGTACCTTCATCATCAACAGTAAAGCTGATTGCAGCTCCTTTCAGGCAGTACCCGTCTCGTTCACAAACAACAAGTACGGGCTTTCCTTCTACTGTTTTATTAATATCTTTTACTGAAGCAGAACGCTGAGCGGGAACAAAAAGAATATCGCAGGCAGCTGCTTCGGAAGCTGTGTTAATGGTGCGAACTTCTATATTCATATTCCGCACCTTTTTTGTTCGCGATAAGGCAACCAGCTCATTGTATATTTTCGACTGCCCGAAAACTCCATAAACAAAAGTTGAGCGACCTGCTTCATTGGGCCAGTCGATATTTTTGGCAAAACTATGCAGCAGAAGTGTATAGGACTTATAATTGACTTCCTGATAACGCACACTTGCTGCCGTATGCAAAAGCATAGGCATTAAAAACACAAGTATGCGAACGAGGTGGCTCATTTATTTCTGTTGCTGTAATCCGGGTGATTTTTCACTAAAGTCAGGATGCCAGGTCAGGCGCAATACAAACTCACGCGATAAGGAATTAATCGGGGCAATGTCTCCGCTGTAAGGTAAACCAATAACATAACTCCGGTTAAGCAGGTTATGAATGGAAGCGGATACATCAAATCCGGGGAAAACATTTTTCTTAATAAGTGTTCCCGAAAGCAAAGCATCAGGAGCATAGCGTTTTGCAACATAATTTCCGGCAGTGTCGGTTGACGTAATCAAATAACGCGCCGAAATTAATTGTCCGGTAAAATTTACGGCTAAATCATTCGGGAAAATGTGTGTGCCGGTAAGTGCAATCTTGTGCTGCGGAAAATTGAGCAGGAGATTCGTATTTCCGGAAACCGCATTAGAAGAATTCACCGGCATGCCCTTTACCGAATAATACGACCAGCTTGCACGAAACTGGTTGATGCGCCCCCGGTAAATGAATTCGGTTTCAGCACCGTAACTTACCTGCCGCGAATCATTCCGATAAAATTCATAACCTGTATTTACATCGTAGAAATACTGAATCTGATCGCGGACATCGGTTCTGAAAAAGTTGATGTTCACGTAAGCCTTCCGGCTGATTTTATATCCGAATTCAACCTCCGTCACCCAAATTAATTCGGGCCGGATTCCGCTTAACGAGTCCTGAGAATCAATATTTTCAAGCGTGGGAGCTTTAAACGATTTATTGACCAGTGCTTTAAAACTGAATCGTTCAAAGTTTTTTGTAATTGCCAGTCGCGGTACAAAGGCATAGCCATATTCAGAATTAAATTCGGCACGGGCACCGGCAATGATATTAAACCAATACGTTTTCCAGATTACTTCACTAAAAGCAGATTGATTTCGGAGTGTAAAATTCACACTGTCTGTTGTAGTAAACGGCAACGAATCAATGAGTGAACGCCCCTGATCAATAAATGCCTGAAAACCAAAGTTGAGTGTAACATTACGCGTTAACGAATAACCGGCAGCACCCGAAAAACGGGTTCGTTTTACAGAACGGCTGTAAGGAATGTCATCGGCAACTCCAACTTTTGTCTGCCAAGGAATATCGTAATTAAAATGCAGTCCTGCATTAAAACTCCAGCCCTGTTTGTTTTTGTGATTCCATGTTGCAGACGCACGGTACTGAACAAAACTGTTAGCATATTTTTGCTGCTGATAAATGTATCCGAACGGAGCCTGCGTTTCCATTTCATACTGCCGGTACATTAACGTAATTGTTAATCCGTGTCCGCTTAATGAAGCAAACGCATCACGTCTTTTTATTTCCGAACAAAGACGCATGTTATAAGTATCGCCGTTTAAATCGCGGTACTGCTGATCGCTTCGCAGCGCATTACCCATACTGCCTTTTGCCGAGAGGTGCCAGCCATCGCTGGTGGTGGTACTTAGCGATACATCTGTAGCTGTGCGTGAAAACCCGGTTTGAGTTGAACCGGCAGAGGCCGTAACTTTTATACCCGGAGTTTCAGTTAAATCGCGTGTAATAATGTTAATTACACCGAGTGCTGCAAAACCACCATTTACAATAGATCCGGGGCCGCGAATTACTTCAACTCGTTTAATGGTGGATACCGGAAAATCATTGCCAAACAGAAAAAAGCCATACATTATTTCATTTATCTCCACTCCATCTATTGCCACAAGTATTTTCCCCTCAGCCGCCCATTGCCCGCGAATACCAACAGATACAGAGCCTTCCACATCAGATCCGAATTCAATGCCGGGAACCATTCGCA
>CALRTD020000285.1:0-6196 GCA_943371015.1 Synechococcus sp. UW140
ACAATGTTTCTTCCACGTATAAGCCTCTGGTAATTAAGTTTGCTGCAACCTGGTGCTATGCTTGCGGTTCTCAAGGCTATCCGCATTTTAAAGAAATTATGGAGCAGCATGGAAGCAAAATCACAGTGCTTAACATAAATGAAGGCGATGCGATCAATTCCGGTACTCCTCCGGGATCAAGTGGACTCAGGACGTTCTATGATGTTCCTTATGTTCCTTATTGCGGTGTTAACACAAGTGTCGGCTTCGATCCTTGGCCGATTCAAATTAACGACACCATCAATTTTGCAATAAATCAGCACCCTAAAGCTAAAGCCGGCATTGGTTTTTCATTAAAAATCGAAGGCAATAACGCTATTATCACCACCAAAACGGTTGCCTTCGAAGCACTCACAGGCCGCTACAGCCTTGCTGTTTATCTCACAGAAGACAAAATTGTTCAGGAGCAGAACGGTCTTACTGACGGTCCTGGTCATTTTGATCACATTTTCCGTGCAGCAGAAAACGGAGAGTCTTGGGGCGTTCCTATTATCACAACCTCTTGTGAGGCTGGTGCAGTATTTAACAAAACACATACCATTGCAATTCCGAGCGATGTTCGTGATCGCAACAACCTGCAGCCGGTTGTGGTATTGTACAAAATCGACCCAACTACCTCCTTGCCGGTTGATATTGTTAACTCAAACCATAACTAAGAAAATATTGGTTCTTTTATTGTAACTCCGAAGCTGTAGTGGTTTCGGAGTTCTTTTATCCCTTTAGTTATGAATAAAGGAATCGCATTTTTCTTAATGCTTGCAATGTGTTTTGCAGCAGCAGATCTCTCGGCCGAAGAGTTTAAAAAGAAGAAGCGCCGCAAAAAGAAGAAGAAAAAGAAAAAGGAACTTGCATTTATGCAGGGGCAAATAGGTGGCCAGGTTGCTGCAGGTTTTCTTATGCGGGGCAATTACAACAAAGCTGATTATTCCATTTACGGAACCAACACATTTGATACCGGATTTCCGTTTAGTGTGCGTGCGGAGTTTGCTGTGGCGCCCGTATTTGGTATTGGTGCAGGCTTTGGCATGTACAAAGACAAAGTAACCATTGACGATGTAACCGTGCCCGAAAACGTGTACGGTTACGAGCATAAATACACCATGCTTTTCCTGCGCCCGGCTTTTCACGCGCCGCTAAACAAAAGCAAGCTCGATCTGTATGTAGCATTGCCTGTTGGTTTTACGGCCATCAAAGCCACGCCGTTTGGTAACAACAATTTTGTTCAGCAGCCACTCAAAAGCGGACTTGCATGGGCGTTTATGGCAGGTACTAATTTCTATTTTACAAAAAACATAGGTGTGTTCTTCGAAGGCGGATACGGGCAAAATCTGCCGCTGTTAAATGCAGGCCTTTCGGTAAAATTCTAATCGGGTAATAATCTATTATATTGTCCTGACCCAGTATAACCGCAAAAGCCATATTGCCGCGCCCTTCCTCAGAAGTAGCCATAAATCAGCTAATTGCACAACCGGCAAGCATATAAACAAATGCTTTTCAGCAGTTGCGGGCGAAGAGAGGTAATGTCCGGAATACATTGGTTGAATGCACAAAAACAATACCGGCTAAATATATCCCGGTTGAAAACCCGGACAGTTGTGGAAAAACACTGTATAATTTAGAAGAATTAATGTAGCAACTTGTTTTTTTAGAATTATCGCTGTAATTTAATTTTTCGAATTAAACCCTGATTTGGGTTTAACTGAAGATAAATTATACACACAAGACTCAACAACTAACCAACATAATCTCATGAAAAAAGCTCTTCTTCTAGTCCCTGCTGTGGCGCTCATGTTTACAGTTAGCAGCTGTAAGAAAGAAGTTCCTCCGCAGGAAATCAACAACATATCAACAACCTACAAGCCACTTGTATTTAAGTTTACGGCTACCTGGTGCGGACCTTGCGGTGCTTATGGATATCCTGTTATTAAAGATATTCTTACTCAGCATGGAAGTAAAGTTACTGTACTGAGTGTGAACTCAGATGATGATATCAATAGCGGAACTCCTCCGGGAGCTGGCGGACTTCAGTCTTTCTTTAACGTAAGCGGTATACCCACACTCGGAGTTAACTTAGGCGAAGTCTCTACTGATGTTGAAGGCGTTAACGGCGGAATCGATCTTGCAAGAACTCAGCACCCCAAAGCTAAAGCAGGTATAGGTTTTTCAATGAAAATTGAAGGCAATAATGCTGTTATCTCTACCAAAACAGTTGCTTTCGAAGCACTTACCGGTCGCTACAGCCTTGCCGTTTATCTTACCGAAGATGGTATTGTGGAAGATCAGTCAGGTCTGGCAGGAACTGATAACGTACATGACCACGTCTTCCGTAGCGCAGCTGACGGACTTTCTTGGGGCGCTCCCATTATTACAACTTCTTGTGAGGCTGGTGCAAAATTCGACAAGGTATTCACCGTTCCGATTCCGACCGAAGTTCGCGACCGTAATAACCTCCACGCAATTGTAGTATTGTATAAAATCGATTCAGCTTCATTAGAGCCAATCGATCTTATTAACTCAAACCATAACTAAGTAAAACAGTAGTTCTTTTTATTCTAACTCCGAAACTGTAGTGGTTTTGGAGTTTTTTTATTCCCTTGTTTATGAATAAAAATTGCTCTTTCTAGTAATGCATTCAATGTTTTTTGCAGCGGTAGACCTTTTACCCGTCTAAAGTTCAGGCTGAATTCCCGCTTAAATCTATGAGCTCTTCAGGGTTATTCTATGCTGCAGATTTGCGGTGCGTGAAACATCAGGTCGCCTGTGAAATTTATTGAATAAAGAACAAGTGAATCAGTTCCGGGTTGTGCCTGAACAGTAGTATTTACCGCATTACTGTTGCCGTTTTCAGATGAAACAATAAACCACCCAACAGCAAATCCGGCAATTAATAAACAACTGCTTGGCAGCAATTGCGGGCGAAAAAAAGAAGATCTGTAATACATACCTGTAATGGCGGAAAAACAATACCGGCTGACTATATCCCGGTTGAATGTCCGGACAGCAGGCTAAAAACAAGGATATTTTATAGTTTTTTAGTGCAAGGGCTTGTTTTTTAGCCTTACATACTATAATTTAGTATTTCGTAATAAACCAAAACACAGTTTCTTACGTACAAAAAGCATCTCCCAAAGACTCAACCACTAACAAACATAATCTCATGAAAAAAGCTCTTCTTCTAATCCCTGCCGCTGCACTTATGTTCTCGGTTAGCAGCTGTAAAAAAGAAGTTCCTGAACAGGAAATCAACAATGTTTCTACAACATATAAGCCTGTGGTAATGAAATTTTCAGCCACGTGGTGCGGTGCCTGCGGATCTGTAGGCTATCCTGTTTTTAAGGATATTATGGCTCAGCATGGTGACAAAATCACAGTACTCAACGTGAATACTGGTGATGATATCAATACCGGTAATCCTCCGGGATCAAGCGGACTCCAGTCTTTCTTTGATGTTAGCGGAATTCCTTCTTGCGGTGTTAATTTAAGTGCTGGTTTCTATCCTGATGTGAATGATATTAATGACACGCTCAATTTTGTAAGAACCCAGCATCCGAAAGCTAAAGCCGGTATTGGTTTTTCAATGAAAATTGAAGGTAACAACGCCATTGTTACAACCAAAACAGTTGCTTTCGAAGCGCTCACAGGCCGCTACAGCCTTGCTGTTTATCTCACAGAAGATAATATTACTGAAGAGCAAACTGGTCTTGCTGGCAGCGGTCCGGGTCATTTTGATCACATTTTCCGCGGAGCTGAAAACGGACAGTCTTGGGGAGCTCCCATCATCACAACTTCTTGTGAGGCTGGTGCAGTATTCAACAAAACACATACCCTTTCGATTCCGGCCGACGTTCGCGATCGTAACAACCTGCACGCAGTTGTAGTATTGTACAAAATCAACCCGACTACATTCATGCCGGTTGATGTTATTAACTCAAACCATAACTAAGAAAATATTAGTTCTTTTTATTTCTAACTCCGAAGCCGTATTGGTTTCGGAGTTCTTTTATCCCCTTGGTTATGACTAAAAAAATCATGTTTCTCTTAATGCTTGCAATGTGTTTTGCAGCTGTAGATCTCTCGGCAGAAGAGTCTAAAAAGAAGAAGAAGAAAAAACGCCGTAAAAAGAAAGGCAAAAAAGAACTTGCCTTTATGCAAGGGCAGAAAACTATTCAGCCTGCAACTGGCTTCTTTGCACGTTCTGATTACGACAGTGCTTCATACGGTTTTTTTGGTGTAACTAAAGTTGATCCAGGCTTTCCGATTGCGTTCCGCGGCGACTACCATGTAACCAGCTTTCTGTCTGCAGGAGCATTTTTCAACATCTACAGTGAAACAGTTACGATTACTGATGCATTAGATGAAACAGTTAGCTTTGGTTTCAAGCACAGCACATCTACATTTGGAATCCGCTCAGCATATCATAAACCGTTTGGAGCTAAGCTTGATCTTTACGGAGGTATTGGCTTAGGGTTTACCGCTGTAAAAACAAAATCATTGGGAGAATTTAACCCAATTCCACCGCTGGAAAATGCCGGAGGGTTTTTCTACAATGTTTACGGAGGAGTGAGTTATTATTTCATCAAACCGCTTGGTGTTTTTGTTGAAGCAGGCTACGCAACCCCGTGGTATCCGATGGTTCAGGTAGGAGTCAGTCTGAAATTCTGATTAAATAATTCAATAGAAAAAAAGCGAATCCATTGCGGGTTCGCTTTTTTGTTGCTCTATGAATACAGACCCTGTAATAGATTCTAACCACGATCAAACGGGAAATTTATTGGAAGCAATAAACAAAGCGGCCTCGTCTTTTTGACGAGGCCGCTTTTCACTGTTCCCGGTTGCGCTGCGTGTTCTAATTCTGAACCTGCAGTGTGTGAATGTAGTCTTCCAGTCGTTCTACAATGCGGTCGTAGCTGAACTGTGCCAGCGGCGTGGGGTTTACGTTGTGGAACTCCGGATTGTTGTTTTTGCGCAGTGTATAAATGTTCTGCTTGCCTTCTTCAAAACGGCCAATCGGATCAATGGTCATCGTGAGGATCTGGTAGTCATAGTTCTTCGCCAGCTCATACAGCATGTCGAAGTTTTCGCCCAAACCAGCCACCTCGTCGATGGTCATGAAACGAATACCTTTTTTGATCTTACGATCCTTGCGGCTCAGGCGGTCGGTGTCGATGATTGACAGACGGGCGATACAGAGCAGTGCAAGCATCGTGTAGTTTTGTCCGTTCGAGCCCGGTGCATCTTCGCCTTTCGGTGTTTTAAGGCTGATCGAAAGATCGAAGTACGATTTCGGATTCGTGAGTTTACGAATATCGGGCTTCACGTTTTTGCCGTCGCTGTGCTCCAGGAAGGCTTTGAGAATAATTGCATCAGCGCCTTCGTTCTCAACTTCAAACATTTTAAACAGGCCAACATTCTGAGCTTTGGCTGCAATCTGTTTGTTGAGGTTACGAATCCAGCTGATCGGATATGACTTTGAAGGATCGAAGTTGATCTCAACATAGTGTCCGCCCGAAATTTTGTTTTGGCGGAAGAAATCGCGCATATCTTCAATACGGTCGCGATACTCGCTGTACACCTCCTCAATTTTCGAGAAGATACCGTTGATGATTTTGAGCTTGTGGTCGTTGATCTCGTTCATCTTCTGGTTGATGATGCGGAGATGTTCTTCTACGTCGCTCTGGAGATCTTCTTCCACGTTGCTGCCGTCTTTAATAATCTTGGGCAGCATCACTTCGGCCAGCGTCTGGAAATCGAAGCGGTGGTTGCCTTTGAGGCGTTCATCTTCGATCTGGAATTTCTCCTCGCGCAGGATGCTTTCGTAGCTTGTTTCGAAAGCCTTCTGTGTAGTAATTACAGTTACCTGCGCTTTTTTCACCAGCGATTCTTCAATTTCTTCTGCAGCGGTTGCAGGATCGAACTCGCCGATTTCTTCGGTGTAGCGGGCTAATGCTTCACGGTATCTGTTTTCGAGCGCGGGCATTTTTTCCATCAGGCCAATCAGGCGCTGTTCAAGGCTTCCCTGTTTGCGCGAGATTTCCTGCAAACGCTGAGTAAATGCATTGTACATCATCTTCGTGCTGGAGTTGTGTTCCTTCTCCAGTGCGCGGATTTCTGCATTTACTTTTACCTGACTTTGCTCGCCTTCAGACGGGCGCAGGTA
>CALRTD020000286.1:0-6195 GCA_943371015.1 Synechococcus sp. UW140
GGAGAAGCAATTTGTCCGAACGGCGATTTGATTGTTTCCGGTCGCACGCAAAGCATGAATTTTCCGGTTGATACCAATGCCGTTCAGGTAACCAATGCCGGCAGCTACGATGCGGTAGTTGCGCGCATCAAACCCGACGGTACAAAGCGCTGGTGTACTTACTTAGGCGGAAGCGGTTTTGATGGTTCGTGGAGTGCGGCAATGATTGGCGAAGATGCCGTGATTTGCGGAAATACCAACAGCGCCAATTTTCCAATGCTGAATGCCGCACAGCCAACTATTGGCGGGAGTTTTGATGCGTTTTTAGCGCGTTTCGACAGTTCGGGAAGTTTGATCTGGAGCACCTATTACGGCGGCTCACTTGCCGAGCAGGGCTTAGCCATTGCCACTGATGCATCAGGAAATATATACATTGGCGGATCGGCAAATTCGCCCAATCTTCCGGCAGTAAGCAGCGGCTGGCAAACTGCTCCCGGCGGCATGCTCGATGGCTTTGTAGCTCGCCTTACCAGTTCCGGCGCTCCGGTTTGGGCCACATTTTGCGGAGGCACAGCCACAGAAGACATTCACGACATCACTACTGGCCCCGGCGGACTCATTGCAGCCTGCGGTGAAACGTACAGCAATAATTTTCCCACAACAGCTAATGCTTTTCAGACCGGAATTACCGGGCTTAATGATGCTTATTTGCTTGTTATGGACTCTAGCGGTAACCGCGTTTACAATACCTGCCTTGGCGGTTTCAGCAACGAAGACGCAAACGGTGTGCGGTTTGATGCAGCCGGGAATATCTATGTTGCCGGCTTTACACAAAGCATTGATTTTCCCGTTACCGGAGCACAATTTCAAAACAACTACAATGGCAGTTCCGATGCTTTTGTAGCTTGCTTTACGTCCAGCTATCAGCTTTACTGGGCCACTTTTTTGGGCAGTGCAAACAACGAACAAGCGTTTGCACTCACTATTGCCGGAAAGTATATTTATGTAGGAGGAATTACAGACAGTCCCAACTTTCCAATTACAACACTAGCCGATCAGGATTCACTTGCCGGCAGTAACGATGGTTTTTATTGCAAATTAGATACTGCCGGAAATTGGATTGCATCCAGCTTTTTCGGCGGCAGTCAGCTTGATGCAATATATGGAATTGCCATAACAGCCGATACAATGGCTTATCTTATCGGCAACACGTTCAGCAACAATTTACCAACGGTACCAGGTGTTTGGCAGCCTGCATACACATCACTTGGCGATGCGTTTATAGCAATGCGTGATGTGAGTGAAGAACTTTCAGGAAATACTTTCGATGCATTGGGGATGTCTGCAACATCGCTTTTGATTTGGCCTAATCCCACCGGTGCAACATTGTATTTGCAGACAGAAACTCCGGCAGAGCGCATAGAAATAAGAGATGCTGCCGGGCGACTTGTTTTACAGCAAAATATAAGTACAACTATCCAAAGTTTTGATACCTCAAAACTGGCATCAGGAGTTTATTGGGCAAGTGTATTTTACAGCACCGGTGAAGTTATCACGCAGAAATTTCTGCGCTGATTACTTCATGTTTACAAACTGAAAGGGCAAATCATAATCGCCTTTTCGGATCAGTGCAATAACCTGTTGCAGATCATCAATTTTCTTGGCAGTTACGCGCACCATATCATCCATTTGCTGTGCCTGAACTTTCAGTTTCGAGTCTTTGATGTCTTTAATAAGTTTGCGAGCATTGTCTTTGTCCACGCCCTGCCGCACGGTAACTTCTTTGCGAATCATACTTCCGGAAGCCGCATGATCTTTTCCTTCATCGAGACTGCGCGGATCAAGTTGCTGCTTTATCATTCGCATACGAATCATATCAATAATTGCTTCGAGGCGCATTTCATCTTCGGTAAGAATCGTTAGTACAAGATTCTTTTTGTCGAGATCAATAGTACTCTTAGTGCCTTTAAAATCAAATCGCCCCAAAATTTCTTTCCGGGCACTGTTTATCGCATTATCAAGTGTTTGCGAATCAATTTTGCTGACAATATCAAAGCTGGGCATGTGTTGAATTTTTAATGATGAGTGGTGAATGCAAAATTATGAAGGATTCTTTGCATTTGTTCGTTCGAAAACTACTAAGCCCTTGTCAGGTCTCGACTCCGCTCGACCTGACAAGGGCTTAATAGCTACAACGCTTTAATTACTGTGCCATTCCATCTTTAATCATCTTTTCGAGCGATGATTTTTCGAGAAGACCGGTTTGGCGCCAGATCTGTTTTCCGTTTTTGTAAAACACGAGAGTGGGCAGTGCCGTAATTTGCAGTGAGTCACAAATTTCTACATCGCGGTCGGCATCTACTTTGCAAAGGGTGAAACCGTTATTCATCTCTTTCTGCACCTGATCAATACGCGGTGCAAGAATTCGGCAGGGTCCACACCAGCCGGCAGCAAAGTCAACCAGTGTATAACGATCTTTGCGAACTTCTTCGAGATAAACAGCTTTTGAGAATGGTTTATCAATTACGGTTTCATTTCCGCTTGCATCTTTCGGAGCCGCCGGGGCAGTATAGTTGCTGGTAGATACCGGGAAGTTTGAACCATTCCACGCATCAAAACCGCCTTTGAGTTCAGTTACCTGCTTGAAGCCCATTGAGCGCAAACTGGCTGCGGCCTGAGCACTGCGGCCTCCAACTTTGCAGTAAATAAAAACTGGTTTGTCTTTATCGAGCTGTCCGGCCATGTTGGCAAAAGCGCTGCCGTTCCAGTCGATATTCATTGCTCCTTCGATATGTCCCGCTGCATATTCCTGCGGCGTGCGAACATCAATAAGCTGCTCATTATCAAGCTTGTTAAGTTGCTGAGAAAACTCCGGAGCAGGCAGTGTGTTTTGTGGGTTCTGACACTGAATAAGCAGAAAAGCTAAGGCTGCTGCTGCAATGAGAATACTGAATTTTTTCATGTGATAAATATACGGCTATTTTGGGAGTTGATTTGTAAGGCAAAATGTGTGAACAGATGTGCTGATAATTGTATTTTTAGCCACGATGAGAGCACTCCTTTGGGCAATTGTGTTTGTTAGTGTAACCGGTTGTTCGAGCCACATTTATTATATGCCGGAAGTTGCTAATTCGTGCACTTGTGTTGAATTCGATAGTTTGCGTGTTGATGCAGGGTTTAACAACAGTTGCATTTATCCGATACTGAATCTTAGCTGCGAATTACCGGTTGCACAATTAAGTGAACTCAAAGACTTAACTATTGCGTTGAAAAGAACAGAAAACGGTCCAATCATTCCTTGTGATTCGGTAAGCATGAACATCAGTAACGATAGCGGAAATGTTATGCTGCTGAATACACAAAACTGGCCGGCGGCATTGCCTGATTCAATGCTTACAGTTTCCGGACGTATTACGCTGACAATAGAAAATCATTACCTGAGTATTCTGGACAATCCGGAGCGTTGGTTTGTGCAATTAAAAGCAGTAAGCACAACCGGCAGTCGAGATGCTGTATTTGCTTACAAAGCAGAGAAAAGAACCTCGGGACTTGTTTTCCATTAAGGTGTTAGCTGTGCGAACGGATCAGCTGTTCGAGTTCGGCAGCACCGGCTACACCGCTGTGCCGCCAAACTATTTCGCCGTTACGGAAAAGGATGAGCGTGGGCACAGCCCGCACACCGTAAACCGAAGCTGCCTGAGGGTTACGGTCAACATCAACTTTCAGAATGTGTGCCGTTTCGCCCACCTTTTCCGAAACCTGTTCGAGAATCGGAGCCTGCGCCTTACACGGCCCGCACCAGGTGGCGTAAAAGTCAACCAGAACAGGCTTCCCCGAATTTATCAGCTCCTGAAATTTCGACATAGTTTGGCGAGTTATTTATTAAGTGTTGAAGCGAGTGACGACCAGCCGCCTCCGTTGTAAACATTCGTAAAGCCTTTGCCGGTGAGCATACGGTGAGCACTTCCGCTGCGCATACCCGAAGCACAACAAAGCACAATTGGTTCTTTGCCTTTAAGTTTGCTGATGTTTTTATCGAGCTGATCGAGCGGAATGTTGATTGAGCCTTTGATGTGCCCGCCGCGGTACTCGCCCGGTGTGCGAACATCAACAATAGTGAGTTTCGGATTCGAAATTACTTCTTCAGGCAAACCGCTGCCAGAACCAAACAGATTTTTGAAAATGCTGAGCATAGTTGTTGTATTTGTTGCAGCAAAATTGCGCATGAGTTTTATCAGCTACAGTAACTCAGGTTACATTGCTAAAAAAACCGCACTAATTTTTTCCGGTAAGGCGTATGCGGTTACGCCCGAGCTCAACAACACCGCTGTGTTCAAGCTGCTTTAAGGTACGCGAAACGACTTCACGTGCTGTGCCAATTTCATCGGCAAGCTGCTGGTGTGTGATTTGAATCTGGTCTGAATTTGCAGCCTGCTGATGCCGCTGAAGCAAATTAAACAAACGCACAGTCATTGGTTGTGTGCCCTGTTCCTGTAACTGCTGCAGCAAATCTTCAAACCGTTTGTGATACAGCATGAAAATAAAATCAGTGAATTGCGGAAACTGATGTGCAAGTTCACGGGCTTTTTCGATAGGCACCAGTAACACTTCCGATTCTTCTTCGGAAGTAGTGGTAACCATACTCATTGCACCTAAACCGCCTGAAAACATGGACACGCAGCTTTCGCCGGGCATGATGTGATACAGCAAACGGTCGCGCCCTTCTTCATCGCGCTGCGAAACTTTGATGCGTCCGCTCAGTACAATAGGAATGCTGCGGATATAACTTCCTGTATCGGTAATCATTTCGCCGGCTGCAAATTTCCGGGTGATACCGAGTTTACGCAACTCAGCCGCCAGCGCATTGTCGGGCTCAAATAGGGGATAGGCTTGTGCGTTTATCATAAGCGTTAAAGTTGCTGAACTTTTCGCCAAACTGCAAATGCAATGAACTTGAATACGCGGCCGGTATCTGTTGCGCCCTGCGGACTGAACAGCTGATCGTATTCGTTAAGCAATAACTCTTTATTGAAAATTCCGTTGAAATCCTGCTCAAAATAAGGCCGTAATTCGTGGCGCAATTCGGTTATCCATTTATTGTTGGGCGTGGCATAACCTAATTTATCGCGACGGTTTTTTATGCTTTCGGGCAACCAGGGCGCGGCGGCTTCGCGGAGCAATGCTTTGGTATAGCCATTACGAATTTTCATGCTGCCCGGAATTGCAAACACGGTTTCTATCAGCAAATGATCATCGGCAAAAGGCGTACGCGATTCAACCGAATGCCACATAGAGGCGCGGTCTTCGCATTTGAGATAGCCTTTCAGGCGGGTATTTACAAATTCGCCTTGCAGCATTTCATTCAGTCCTTTGGTATGAACCGGTTGGCGGCGCTGCACATAGCTGGCAATTAAGTCGGTATTGAGGTAACGCAGTTCGGTGTACCAGCGCTGCATGAGTTTTTGCCGGATGCCTGCCGAAAGCGAAGGAATACTGCGCTGTTTGAGGTGTTCACGCATCCAGAAACGCAGTGCAGGACCGTCAAACGCATTCATTTCGCTGCGCAGTGTTTTCCAATTTCCGTTGCTAAAAAGCTCGCTCCAGAACGGGCGGAAATAGGGGTGATATCCGGCAAACAATTCATCGCCGCCTTGCCCGTCGAGCAACACCCGGATGCCGTTTTGTGCCGCTAATTTCATTACCCGATGCTGTGCATACGTACTTGTGCTCCAGATCGGCACATCCTGACTGTAGATCAGTTCTTCGAGATCAGTAAGCAGTTCATGTGGCTGCGGCGCAACAGTATGCCACTCGGCGCCGGTGCGCAGCACAACTTCCTGCGCCCAGCGGCGTTCATCAATTGTTTTATCGTCGAATACCGCTGTAAACAGTTTGAGGCGGTTGCCAATGTTTACACCGGGTTCGAGTTTCACAACATCATCAATAATTCCGGCAATTGCCGAGCTGTCGATTCCGCCGCTCAGGCAGGCGCCCACAGGTACATCCGAGCGCATGCGTATGCGTACGGCTTCGTGCAGGCGTTCGCGCACCAATTGCGTGTGTGCATCAAAACGCTGCTGCGTTGGTGCTGCAAAACTGGTATTGATATTCAGACTGTACCACGTCCACTCGCTGAGTTCATTGTTTTGCAAATCAAACCGCAGCGCGCAGCCCGGGAAAAGTTCTTTAATATTTGCAAAGAAGCTTTCGGGGCCG
>CALRTD020000287.1:0-6192 GCA_943371015.1 Synechococcus sp. UW140
TCAGCAATGTTGATTTACCGGCACCGTTTCGGGCAACTAATGCAACTTTTTCGCCCTGCGCCAAACCGAAACTAACATCGGTAAATAAGGTGCGCAAACCGTAACTCTTGGAAATCGATTCAACAGAAAGCAAATTCATAGGCCGCAAAGATAGCCAGTATTGGCGAAATGCGCGTCTGTAAAGCCATTTGAGCAGCACGAACGGTGTGTTCACATCGCTCTCAGCATTCATTTGAAGCGCATCTTTCGCTCATCAAACAAATCACCTGTCCCGTGTTCCGCTGCAACACTTCGCAAGCTATATGCTCATAAAATCTGTTGTTTGCTCAGGGTTTCCGCTGCACCCGGGGCTATATAACTTCCGCTTGCTTCATTTTATAACCACCTGCTCCCCACCCCGAAACTGCATAAAAAAACAGCGACTCCCTGAAAAAGGAGCCGCTGCCGAAATCAGCACTTTCTCGAGCTGATTTCTACCACACTGTCTTATAAATTCATGAATGTGATTTTACGCGATACCCTTGTTTTACCGTCGTCAATAGTTAAGAAGTAAATACCGTTTGAGAGGCCCAAAGCAACCGGATCAACAGCAATATTTTGCTGGCCTGATCCAAATGTTTGCTGCATTGTTACCGGAACAACACGGCCGGCCATATCAGTCAGCGTAATTGTTATATCAGCAGCATCAGCCAATACAAACGAGAGGTTAGTAATTCCCGATGAAGGGTTGGGCCATGCAAAAACATTGAAATCATGATTAACCACTTCGTTAGTGCCAACTACACCGGTAATGTTTATATCATCGATATATATATTATTTGAAAAGTTACCGGCGGTGAACTCAAACTTAAAACGAACGCGGCGTTGTGCCACTGCACTGGGCAAATTCACTGAAACTGTATTCCACTGGCTGGGTAACTGCGGCACATACGAAGTAGCCGACAAGCCACCCGGAACAAGGTTAAACCCATTAATCAGCCGCAACTGCACCCACGACCGGCCACAATTCACCGAATAATACACACGCATTTCATCACGCACAGAATCCTGCAACGACGAAATTGCCGCTGTGTATTTAAAACTCAGTGTCATCTGCGAAGTGAGCGAAAGATCAACCGAGGGGGTAATGAGTTCATCGCGCAACGCACCATCACTGCCAAATGTGTTGAGCATAACAGATGTAGTGCCACTGTAGCCGGCATTGGTTACCGGGCGCCAGTTCGACGGTGAATTTTCCTGATTCGTAACAATCCACTGATTGAAGTTTACATTGCTGAAATCTTCCGCAAAAGTGCCCGTGTAATCACTCCAGTTCGGACTTACATATACGTGTCCCCATTTGGTCACAGAACTGTTGCCTGCGCTGTTGCTTACATCCAGCGAAGTAGAGTGAACGCCGGCCTGATTGTAAGTGATAACCGGATTAGCCGTTGAAGCAGTGGCCGGTGTACCGCCGCCAAAACTCCAGTTTCTGGAAGTCGGTGTACCGTTGCGGCTTTCGTCTTTGTAAGTAATGGATGTTCCTTCGCAGATACACCAAACATTACTGCTGAAATCGGCAATCGGAGCACAAGGTGAAACACCCGAACCGTCGACACCGGTTGCGGCAAGATTAGCTGCACTCCACAAATTATCGCGATCTGAAATACTACTGTTTAGTGTGGCGTGCATAGCAGCGGCCTGATCAACGGTAAACATGCGTGAGCAATAGGAATAGTCCATAAAATTCTGCACGTTTTCGGGTACACTGTCGTTGCACACCGACCATTGCAGGTAATACGGTCCTGTTACAGCCGGGCAGTTGGTCCAACCTTCGGTAACCGGAGTATCAGGAATTCCATCGTCGCCGCAAGCCACGCCGGGATTGTTTGTGCTGCCCCACGGATGTGCCAGATTGAGATAGTGCCCGATTTCGTGGGTAAGCGCACGCGATGTCCCCGGATTTCCGGTGCCAATACTGCCAATGTAATCTTGCAGAATAATAATGCCATCGTAGAAATATGCGAAACCGGTTTGCACTGCCGACGGGTAATAAGCATAACCCGCAACACCATTACGCATTTGTTTTACTATCCATACATTCAGATAGTTTTCGCGTGGCCATGGATTCAGTTTCGAGAAATCATCGCCCACGCGGGTTTCGTGCGAGTAAATACGATCTATTCCATTTGTGCATTGTCCGTCGGGATCAATTTGCGCCAGCCGGAACTCAATACCAACATTCGCAACAATGGGCTGAAAGGGCGGAATTACAGCAGCAGTATCAGCATTCAGTTTTTGAAAATCGCGGTTGAGAATAGCTACCTGATCCAGAATCTGAGCATCACTGATGTTCTCAGTTCCATACTCATGAATAACGTGAAACACCACAGGTATAACGTATTGAACTGTTTGTGTTTGCTGAGCAGTATTGCCGCGCAGGGCTTTTTGTTGCTGAATGTACTGTTGCACATAGGCATCAAATGCAGCCTGACGTTGTTCATACTGCGGGTCGGTTTGGAGCATGTGCTGGTGTGCCTGCACGGCTCCGCAATTCAACTGGGCTTGCAAGTGCTGCGCTGTAAGTGTACACAGCGCTGTAATGCAAACACCTGTGAGATACAGGAAATGTTTGGTCATTTGAATAAAATATTAAGAGATGAATCAGCCCTGCAGGTGCAGCGGCAAAGCAAAGTTTCTGCAGCAATTTCATTGGAAATATGACGCAACAATTTCTTGTGGCGGAATTTCCACACTGCTGTTCACAGATATAAATACGGGGATGTCTGCCGCAAAAGCAGCAGGTAAGTAATCCCGATTACACTATAAAATCGGGAGGAGGAGTGGGAACATTCGCCCGATACTCTGTAACAGCAGCATCAGGATTTGCAAAAGTAATTACCCGTGAAATCGGGCTTAAATCGGGCATAAGCAGCCCGGGGAATTCGTCAGTTTCACTAAAAAAGTAAAAACCTTCGTGGTGTGTACTTTGGGAATTACGTTCTTCTTTTGCTGCGTTGCGGGCAAGTGTCTGCAAATTGGTTTCCTTCTTATCATCAAAGCAATGCAATATCACCCTGCCGCCACTTATACTGATCCGCACAATATCATACATCTTTCCCTCACGCTCAATTTCTTTTCCTTTATCCTTGTGTCTTGCCGTTTTCAACTCTCCGGGCCACATTGCAATCTGCGTGAGTTCATGCTCTTCCAGCGATCTCAGTATTTTCCATTTTACGTTATGCCGGTGAGCTTCACGCACAACCATCCAGGCAACTGATCCAAGCAAAATTTGCAGCATCAGTGCAACCGGAAGAATGAAAAAAACGAAGCTCCGCACTTTTGACATACTACGAAGTAACTGTGCAATAGTTAAAATTACTCTTAATCTTATTATATGGTAGTAGAAATAAGATTGGTGGTAAAAATAGTCTTATATCCGGACTATCAAAAAAAACGGGACACTAGTTTTCGTCCGTTTTTTTGTCTTT
The DNA here is from genome assembly GCA_943371015.1 of Synechococcus sp. UW140. Classification (GTDB taxonomy): domain Bacteria; phylum Bacteroidota; class Bacteroidia; order Palsa-965; family Palsa-965. The sequence goes on from CALRTD020000287.1 coordinate 3,471, forward strand.
GTAGCTATATACAATATTCAGCGGTGAGGAACTGCTGATGTTACTTTCATTCTTTTGCTGAGCTGTACTTCTCACTTCTTCAAATTCAACTTCAAGATCGCCGGCAAAAGCAGGTTCTTCATCAGTATCTTCTTCATCTTTCCAGTACACAGGTCGCTGCGGGCCTTCACGTCGATAAACCCAAGCCAGCATAACTCCGGTTAATGCACCAAACAAATGTCCTTCCCACGAAACAGTTGGATCAAGCGGCAACACACCCCAAATCATAGAGCCGTAAAGAAAAACAACCAGCATAGAAATGACCATGAGTTTGGTGTGCCGCCTGAAAATTCCGCTAAAAAACAGAAATGCAGCAAGACCATATACCACGCCGCTTGCACCCAGGTGCCATGATGGCCTTGCAAAAAGCCACATCAGTATGCCGGTTAAAAAATAGATGATGAAAAAGATACGGCTGGCAATCCCTTTATAGGCATTGTAGAGCAGGAAGCCGAGTACAAGCAGCGGAATACTGTTGTTGAACAGGTGACCAAAATCAGCATGCAGCAGCGGATGAAATACAATGCCGTAAAGTCCTTCGATGTGCCGGGGCAGCAACGCCAAATCACGCAGCCCGTGAACGAAAAAGCCTTGCAGAATGTGCATAACCCAAATCAGCACCACAAAGGTGAACGGGAAGAGTTCGCGAAAAAAAACCTTGCTGCTTTTGGCCGACATCGTTCTCTAGCGTGTCAACTGCTGTGCCAGAGCTGTCCGGCCTGACGATGTGTCAGACTATTTTGTTTGCTTAGCGGCCTGCTCCAACTCCCAAGTTTTACGGGCTTCAAAGTGTTCATTTTCACCGAAAAAGTAGTTGAGTACATAATCAACAGCACCCTGTTCCGTTGCAAATTCAAGCTCAAAATCGCCCGGGCCGGGACCCGGCACCCAATTCCAGCAGATCACAGAAAACGTACCAGCATTGTACTGAAGCTGAAGCAAAGGGCAATCGGAGCGCTCTTCTTCAGAATGGGTTAACGATTGGTCGGTGAATGAAATAACGGGGGAACTGAGCCATCCGTTGATAGAATTTCCGCCGGCACCAACTGGTTTCAGCAGCAGCCAGTTATTGCCGTAGTCATAGACACGAATGTTTCTGGATTCAAAAAGTTGTAAAGCAGAAGTGGTAATCACGCGAAATTATCTGAACAAGGAGCTTTTGTCAAAGCTAATAATTGCAGTGCAATGGGTTAAAATTAAATCCGGCAATTCACTTGTTTAGTTCACTTTTGAGCTGCGACGTAAACTTTACACCAATTTTCTATCTTTATCGCATGCAAATGCGCCGCAATACAGCAGTTTTTCTGCTTGCCGTTTTTGTGCTACAATGTTTTGGTCTGCAAATTATTGGCGGAGTAAAGCTTGCAGAGCACCGCTCGGCCATGCGTGCAGCTTGCAAAGAACTTCAGCCACGTTTCAAATTTACGGCAGCAGAACTTTCTTCAGCCAAATGGATTCATGAGCGGGAGTTTGAGTTGAATGGTCGTCGCTACGATGTATCTTATACCGAAAAGTCTGCATCAGGAATTGTTTATTGTGTAATTGCCGATAGTCAAGAAGATCGTTTGCGGGCACAGCAGGAATTACTGAATAAACAAAACGATCAGGAAAAATCAGGCACAAAGCATTTTGCTAAAAAAGGTATCACGGGCACAGCGCTACCGAATACCGTAGAAATTAAAACCATCCCTGAAAACAACCCTGTTTTGTTTTCACAGTTACAATTTTCGGGCACCAACTTTCGCCCGGCTCCGCCCGATCCCCCGCCCCCGCGTTCATTGGTTTAAAAACACCAACTGCAGGCTTGCAGTGTGCTGTTTCCTGAATTTGCATTCAGGAATACCAGTTGTTGGTCAACAACTGAAAACCAATTGTACACCTATTCAAAACTTCCAATGAAACTGATTACCCTCATGGGCTTGGCCTGTGGTTTGCTAATTGGCACCACCGCTTTTGCCCAAACCAATCAAACAATCATCATTCGTGATCGTGCAACGTTAACCCCCGTTTCCGATGTTGTAGTTGAAATCCACGCTCAGCCGGTTGAAGGCACGAGTAATATCCGCACCTGGCAGGCTGCGGGAACAACCAATATTAACGGACAACTCGCTATACGCATTTCGCCCGACTGCGACAGCTTGCGTTTTACGCATCCCGGATACGGCACTCAGGCAACTACGGCAGCAGCAATTACAGCAAGCGGCGGACAATTCCTCATTAACCAGCGAGCTATTTTGCTAGGCGAATTTGTTTTTGCTGCCAATAAATCGGAAGAAAAGAAAACAGATGTGCCTTATCAGGTAGCCGTAATTGGCCGCCGAGATGTGGAACTCGGAAATCCGCAAAATACCGGTGATATGCTCATGAACAGCGGACAAGTTTTTGTGCAAAAAAGTCAGATGGGCGGAAGCAGTCCGGTAATTCGCGGATTTGAAGCAAATAAAGTGCTGATTGTGGTTGATGGTGTGCGAATGAACAATTTGATTTATCGCGGAGGCCATTTGCAGGACGTAATTACCATTGACGCCAATATGCTGGAACGTACCGAAGTTGTTTTCGGTTCATCATCTGTAATATATGGCAGCGATGCTATTGGAGGAACAATGCACTTTATTACCCGCAAACCCGTGCTTGGCACAGACAGCGCAAACTATACAGCCGGATCTGGATTTGTGCGTTATGC
>CALRTD020000288.1:0-6168 GCA_943371015.1 Synechococcus sp. UW140
AATTAGCGAAACATCCAACAAACAAGAGCCTGACCAAAGTCTGAAAACTGAGGCACAAAAACGGTTATCTTTGTGGCTGTTTTTACACAACACAACCAACACAACAATATGGCTACTGACAGCTTCGTGCGTCGTCACATCGGCCCCTCGGCAAAAGAGGAGCAGGAAATGCTTACCACCATTGGCATCAGCTCGGTGGATGAACTCATTAACCAAACAATTCCCGCAGCGATCAGGCTCAAACAACCCCTGAAATTTGCCGAAGGAATGAGTGAGTTTGATTACCTGAATTACCTCAAGCGTATTGCCGGAAAAAACAAGCTGTTTCGCTCATACATCGGACTGGGTTATTCGGGCACCATTACACCACCGGTAATTCTTCGGAACATTCTCGAAAATCCGGGTTGGTACACCGCTTACACACCTTACCAGGCCGAAATTGCACAGGGTCGTCTTGAAGCGCTGCTCAATTTCCAGACCATGGTTATGGATCTTACCGCTATGCCCATGGCCAATGCGTCACTACTTGATGAAGCCACCGCAGCAGCAGAAGCCATGACCATGCTTTACAACAACCGCAGCCGCGATGCTGTAAAGCGCTACGCCAATCAGTTCTTTGTGTCTGAGCGCTGCAATCCGCAAACCATTGACCTGCTCAAAACACGTTCTGCCCCGCTCGATATTGAATTGGTTATCGGAGATCACAGCACATTTACGTTTAACGAAATGTGTTTCGGTGCCGTGCTGCAGTATCCTGATATGACCGGCGAAGTAACCAGCTACAAAGCCTTTACCGATGCTGCTCATGCTGCAGGAGCCGGTGTTGCCGTAGCTACAGATCTGCTGGCACTTGCCCTGCTCACACCTCCCGGCGAATGGGGTGCCGATGTAGTTTTCGGCAATTCACAGCGCTTTGGTGTACCCATGGGTTATGGTGGCCCTCACGCAGCATTCTTTGCAGCCCGCGAAGACTACAAACGCCTCCTGCCCGGCCGCATCATCGGTGTTTCTGTTGACAGCCACGGAAACCACGCACTGCGCATGGCGCTGCAAACCCGCGAGCAGCATATCAAACGCGATAAAGCCACTTCAAATATCTGCACAGCACAGGCCCTGCTGGCTATTATGGCATCTATGTATGCCGTTTACCATGGGCCCGACGGAATCCGCAGCATTGCGGAAGAAGTGCACAGCAACACCGCCCGCCTTGCAGCAGCACTGGAAGCTGCCGGACTCAAACGCCTCAACAGTGTTTTCTTTGACACAGTTACATTTGAACTTCCCGCAGGCACAACTACTGACAGCATCCGCGCAAAAGCTGAAGCTGCTCAGATTAACCTGCGCTACGGCAACGGCACAGTAACCATCAGTCTCGATCAAACTGTGCGCGAAAACGATCTCCGTGACCTTGCAGGTATTTTCGGAGCAACTCTGGCCGCTCAGGCAAACAGTCCGGTGAATGGCAGCTTTGCACGCACAAGCGAATACCTTACCCACCCGATCTTCAACGTACATCACTCAGAAACCGAGATGATGCGCTACATCAAGCGCCTCGAAAACAAAGACTTGTCGCTGGTTCATTCAATGATTTCACTGGGATCATGTACAATGAAACTCAACGCAGCCTCAGAACTCATTCCGATCACCTGGCCTGAGTTTGCCAACCTGCATCCATTTGTACCCATTGATCAGGCCGAAGGCTACACACAAATCATTAACGAGCTGAACGAGATCCTGAGCGATGCCACAGGCTTTGCTTCAATGTCGTTCCAGCCCAATTCAGGCGCACAGGGCGAATACGCCGGACTCATGGTTATCCGTGCCTGGCACATCAGCCGCGGCGATCATCACCGCAACGTAGCACTTATTCCCTCGTCGGCACACGGCACGAATCCTGCATCGGCTGCTATGGCCGGAATGGAAATTGTTGTTGTGAAATGCGATGATCACGGCAATATCGATGTTGATGACCTTCGCGCAAAAGCCGAACAGCACAAAGACAAACTCTCGTGCCTTATGGTTACCTACCCTTCAACACACGGTGTGTTTGAAGAAGCCATTGTTGAAATTACTTCGATTATTCACAACAACGGCGGACAGATTTACATGGACGGTGCCAACATGAATGCTCAGGTTGGTCTTACCAGCCCCGGCAACATTGGTGCTGATGTTTGTCACCTCAACCTGCACAAAACATTCGCCATTCCGCATGGCGGCGGCGGTCCCGGAATGGGGCCCATTGGTGTGGCCAGCCATCTTGTACCATTCTTACCCGGCCACCCGCTCATAAAAACCGGCGGCGATCAGGCCATTCCTGCAGTTTCTGCAGCCCCCTACGGCAGCGCATTGATTCTGCTGATTTCGTATGGTTATGCTAAAATGCTTGGCGGTCAGGGCATGACGGATGCAACAAAAATTGCAATTCTGAATGCCAACTACATCAAAGCGCGTCTGGAGCAGCACTACCCCATTCTTTATACTAACGTGAATGGACGCTGCGCACACGAAATGATCTTGGACTGTGCCGAGTTCAAACGCACCACAAAAGTTGAAGTGGCTGATATTGCCAAACGCCTTATGGATTATGGCTTTCACGCCCCCACAGTTGCGTTCCCGGTACACGACACTTTGATGGTTGAACCCACAGAAAGCGAACCGAAATCAGAACTCGACCGTTTCTGCGATGCAATGATCATGATTCGCCATGAAATTGCAGAAATTGCAGAAGGTAATGCCGACGGAACAGACAACGTGCTCAAGAATGCACCGCACACAGCGGCATCAGTAATCAGCAGCACCTGGAATCATTCTTACCCGCGCGAAAAAGCAGCCTATCCGCTGAGCTGGGTAAAAGAAATGAAGTTCTGGCCCAGTGTTGGCCGTGTAGATAATGCTTACGGCGACCGCAATCTGGTTTGCTCCTGCTTACCTATTGAAGCGTATGCCGAACCGGCAAACGCCTAACAGCAAATAAACTCAATACCCAAAACGACCGCACTGTTAGCTCAGTGCGGTCGTTTCTTTTCAAAGGTTTGTTCGGGCATACAAACACCGTGCTGCAATAACCGGCACGTTGCTTTATGCATAAAAAAACAGGCTGCTCCTTGCGGAACAGCCTGTCTCTTATAAAAGCTTATCGTAATTAGTGCTTCACAACAATTTTAGAAGACACTTTAGCAGCACCTTCGGTGCGTACGTTTACGATGTAAGTTCCTTCAGCAAGGTTGTTTGTGTTCAAAGAAACACGGTACTCGCCCTGTGAACGGTCGCCTTCGCGCTGTGACATAACAACACGGCCTGTGAGGTCGGTTACTTCGATGGTAACGTCAGCATCGTTCATGAGTGTGTAAGCTACAAATACTTCGCCGTTAGCCGGGTTCGGGTATGTGTTAGCAGAAAGACCAAGGTTCACTTCCTGAACACTTACAACTTCAGAGAGTTTGAACTCAATGATGTGGTTTTCGTAAGCGTAAGCAGTTGTATACGCCCAAACAGGAATGAAATAACCATTCCAACCGTTAGGATTAGTATTGTAACGAACAGTTACAGGCAATGAGTAAGAACAGTTCATGTCTGATGTGCCATCACCAAGGATTCCGTAGAATGTGGGATCGGTGTTCAAACCATTGTTCTCGTATGAGAACATATAGAATGAATTGAGATCCGCTACCAAAGAATCGTTAACAGTGTAGCTGAAACCGGGCTTGAAAGAAACTACAACACCGATACGGTTACCAGCTGCCTGCTGGGGAACGTTTGCTGTAGAAAAGAAGATTTCAGAAGGGAAATTTGAGCTGTCGTTTTCTGTAAGCAGGTAAGTGTAGGTAGCCAACACTTGCGACGGTGTGATTTCGTTGTTTGTGTAGGTGTAAGTTATATCCTGATAGGTAGCATTGGTAAGATCCCACAACAGTGATGCGTCGTTTCTAATCACCTGAACAACGAGTGTATCGGTTACAGTAGAAGGAGTGTTACGCAGGTAAGCATAAACTACGCCAATTGAATCGAGTGTGTAAGGTGTAGTTACAGACTGAACCGGCATGTTTTTGGGATCAAGCATGGTAGCACCTTTGTGAAACTGCGGGCGGGCTGTTTCACCGGTTGTGAATTGACCAATAATGGGAATTGAATCCGGGAAAATCAGCATATAATCAGCTGAAGCGAGACCAGCAGACGGGCCTGAATTGGGATCATCAAGCTGGAGACCATAGTTCAGCCAATATGATGCGCGGTTGTCGGCAGTCATTTGAGCGCGAAAACGGCTGGTTTGGGTGGTACGCAGTTCAGGATTTGAAACTGTACGCGGAGCAGATACCTGGGTGGTGTTACGCTGAGCATTAACTGCTACAGTGGCGAGACCAGCCAGAGCAAGCATGTAAATTTTTTTCATGATAATGAGGTACTAAGTGTTTAAATTAGTTTGCAATGCTCAAAGTTAATCATTCGTTTTGCTTATCCTAACAACAGCAATTAAGATTTTTCCGTGAATTCAATGTATTTTAACCCGACAACCACCTATATGCCTTTTTCGACCGGCTAACACTTATGTAAGTCCAAATATTAAAACTTGGCTACTAAATGTGCCCTTATCGGATCAACTTCGTATCTTCATCATTCAAAACTCAAATAAGCAACTCATGATCAAAAAAATTACTCTCCTCGCTCTTAGCATAGGATTTGCAGGAAGTATGTTTGCCCAAAGCCTTGAGAATTCGGCAAACTATCCCTCACAGCCAACTCTTCGTCCGGGATATAACCGTTCTGTATTCAACAGCAAATTCGGTCAAAACAACAACCGTACATCTGAAGAATACTGGCTTAGCTATGCAGCATCAGTTGACTCAATTTATGGCAATATTGCAGAACTGAACAGCAACTATCTGAGCTGGGATTCACTTTTGCTGGGTGAGTTCGGAAGCCCTGCTGCTTATGAGCCGATCTGGATCAACAACATTGGCGATATTCTTGATATCAACGCCGATGCTTTCCAGCAAACCACAGGTATTAACTGGAATTCATGGAACAACTACACCGTTGATTCAATGGCGCTGGTTTATGCTTATGAGCGTAACCACCCGAATACGTCTATTGTTGATACACTTGTTGTTCAGCTTTACCACAATGCTACAGCTACAAATATGCCCACCTATTTCTTTCAGGGCGCTACCATGCTGACTAACTTTGGTTTCGACACCGTTTACTTCAGAGCCATTCGTTATCTGTATCAGACCAACTCTATTAATGCTCCCGGTGTTGTAGTTACCTACAAAATTCCGCTCACAGCAGCAGATACCGCAGCTACTTTCTTTCGCGAAAAAGTATGGAGCACCAATGCATTTGCAGTTCCGGGTGGCCGTATTGTTGGTTCTTCAATCACTTTCAAGCCGGGTTATACCTACGCTTTGGGTGATACAGTATCTAACAACAACGCCTTTTACTTCGGCAGCTACGAAGAACAGGGTGCAGGCACATTCCACATCTACAACTACTGCCCCAACTCATCAAGCCCCCAGTGCGACTGGAACGTATCAAGTCTTGTAACCACACAAGGTCGTTACAATACTTATCCGGCCAACTCATGGAATGGTCTTTTCATCCCGTCGTGGGCTTATACCAACGCAACCTACTCGTATGAGCATCACCTTGTATCCTACAAAGTGAGCACCCTCAACGTAGGTGTTCAGGAAGAAGTTGCTGCTGATGCTTCACTCGGCCAGAACATTCCGAACCCCGCCACCGGCGAAACTTCTATCCGCTACAACCTTGCCACAGCAGGAGATGTAGAGCTGAACATTTTTGATGTAACCGGCAAACTTGTGTTGAACTTCGATCAGGGCAATCAGGCAGCAGGCAGCTATCAGGTAAACTTCAGCACCGAAAACCTCGAGGCCGGCGTTTACTTCTACAGCCTCAACGTAAATGGAAATAAAATCACCCGCCGCATGGTGGTTGCTGATTAATCCTTCTTTTCTGTAAAAAAACAGCGGCAGCCGATATCGGCTGCCGCTGTTTTTTTTGAAATGCTACTAACACTTGCATTTTTGAAACACCTGAACGATTGAATTTATAGCCGGGATTGTAGCGGAAACACAGCAGCCCAACCTTCACAACTAAACCTTCGAAGTCTATAAACTCAAACCTTCGAGGTTTTAAAAACCTCGAAGGTTT
>CALRTD020000289.1:0-6164 GCA_943371015.1 Synechococcus sp. UW140
AAGCAGCCGGTTCGCTTTTTTCTTTTCCTGAAACCGGTAAATAAAAATGCCGCTGAGACCGAGGAACAATAAGGCAATGGCTCCGTAGAAAAATTTCAGCTTTTTATCTGAGGCAATGCGCTCTTCTTTTAGTTGTGTATCGCGCGTAAGGATTTCTATTTTTTGCTGCTGCTTTTCACTTTCATATTGTGCCGAAAGTTCATTGATTGCTTTTGCATTTTCTGAAACGCTGATGCGTTCCATAACCGCTGTCATTATTTCATAGTATTTGACAGCGTTTTTATAATCGCCAGCTCCCGAGTAAGCATCAGTAAGAGTTGCTGCCGATTCTTGAATTTGCTCAGGAATATCAAGCCGCGCAGCTATGGAATATGCTTTTTCAGCAAACGGAATTGCTTCGCGCGGTTTCCCGGTTTTGGTAAGCAAGCGGGCACGGTAAGTATTGGCTATAATTTGTCCGTACTCGTTGTTCAGCGCATTGTGAATGGCGTATGCTGTATCAATGTACGGTTGAGCTTCGGTAAATTTATTGAGCAGCAAAAGTGTTGAGGCGTAGTTAATATACACCTCGGCCATGAAATTTGAATCGTTCAGTAATGGTGCTTTTTGTGCAGCAAGGCGCTGATAATACATGGCCGAATCAAACTTTTTCTGATTGGCATAAGACAGCCCGATGTTATCCATTGTGGAAACATAAATGCGCGATTCTTTTTCGGGATTGATGTAGTTTAATGAACGGCGGTAAAAACCAACGCTGCTTTTATAGTCCTGGCGGTAAAAAGCTACAATGCCGAGGTGATTAAATCCATCGCGTATGCCCGATGAGTCATTTTGCTTTTCAGCAAAGGCAATGGCTTTGTAGAAACAGTTGGCCGCTTTTACATAATCGCTTTTGCGCATGTGAATAAGGCCTTCTGAATCGGCAATATGAGCCAACTGATCCTTTAAATTGTTGCGCACAGCTACAGCGCGCGCACTGTCAATACAAATAAGTGCCGAATCATGAACTGCTTTGTATCTGTAGGTCTTATACAGATCCATAATGCAGGTAATCTGGCTGTTGTAGAGGTTGTGTTTCGCTGAGAGGGCAATTGCTTTTTTTGAAAGCAATACGGAGTTGTTAAAGTCTGAATTTCTGATTGCTCTGGCAACTGAATCGAGCAGAATAACTTGTTGCTGTGGCGTTTTTCCAACAAGCAATTGCTGAACTGCGGGTGTTTGTGCGCGAAGAAATGTTGCTGTTAAGATCAGCAGCAGTGAACAGACAAATCTCATGGGTAGTACAAACATAATTAAACACCCTCAGCGAGTCAATATAAAAACGCCGCCTATCTTTGTGTTTCATCCTTTGCAAAATGAGCGCCGACAGCAATTATCTACATGGTTTTACAACGCAGGAACAGGATCGTCTTTATCGACAGGCCCGCTTCCTCGAGAATATTATTTATAACGATATTGACCTGAGCAGCGTAAAGCAATTGCTTGAAGTGGGCAGCGGAGTAGGTGCACAGTCGCAAATTTTGCTGCGCCGCTTTCCGGATCTTGAACTTACCTGTCTTGATTTTTCGCCCGCGCAAATTGCCCGTGCCGAACAAGCGCTTTCGTCAAATGCAGTTGCAAACAACCGTTACACCATCCGGCAAATGGATGCAATGGACATGGATTTACCGTCGTCGGCAACGTTTGATGGTGCTTTCCTTTGCTGGGTACTTGAGCATGTTCCCAGTCCGCAAAAAGTACTGTCTGAAGTGCGCCGCGTGCTCAAACCCGGAAGCGTTGTTTACATGACCGAAGTGCTCAACTCTACCTTCTTCCTCGAACCATATTCGCCCAACGTTTGGCACTACTGGATGCGCTACAACGATTGGCAGTATGACAATGGCGGCGATCCGTTTGTAGGCGCAAAGCTCGGAAATCTTTTGCTTTCGCTTGGTTACACCAACATCCGCACGCAAGTCAAAACCATTCACCTCGATAACCGCCAGCCCGGCCGCCGTGCCGAAATGATTGCCTTCTGGAGCGAACTCCTGCAGAGCGGCGTGCCTCAGATGCTTAACGCAGGCTATGTAACGCAGGAAACGGTTGATAAGATGAAAGAAGAAATGCACAAAGTAGCGAAAGACCCGAATGCAGTTTTCTTCTATTCGTTTGTGCAGGCCAGCGCTTATACATCATAAGCACAGCATCAGTTCATATCCATCGAAAATAAATACCACGGACTCTGAGCAATTACTTTTCCGTTGCTCATTAACGCTACGTAGTATTTCATATCGTGATGTCCTGAACTCAGGTTCAGCCAGCTGAAAGGAATGTTCATGGTAAAATCACTGTTCATTTCCCTGTTGTAATACGTGGTTTGAAAGCCGGGAGTAAAATTGGTGCAGTATTTTAAATTCTCACCGGCACTGTTGTGCAACGGCACATCATTTTGATAATAGAAAAAAATACAAAGCTGGTATTGCTGATTTTGTCCGTTCCGGATAACAAACTGCGGACTAATGAAAAGTCTGTCGGCCTGATTATCAAAAGAAAATAGTGATCCGAGATCGTTAACAATAGCCCCCTTTGTAAAATTGAACAGATAGATACCGCTGCGGTAAAGATTCCGGCTTTCACCATCCCAAAGCGAAACGGTAAATTTTAACTTATGGTCACCTTCGCCCATGTGCAGTTCGTCGTAAGGCAGAAAAACACCTAACCGCGTGAACTTCGTATCATCGAAACCGGGTTTGAATTCGGTCATTGCTGCCACATCATTGTCTTTGGTGCGATAAGTACCGTTGAAATCTTTCAGCGGTGTACCATCCTGTTTGTAGAAATAAGCTGTGAGCTGACAAGCCTGTCCGCGGGCATTGCGAATATCAAAACTGGTTTGAATGCGCATTCCCTTAACTCCGTTTTCAAATACATTATGCGCTACTTCTACAAAAACAGCTGAGCATTGCGGCAGCGGTCCTGAAGTAACACTCGGTTGTAGAACCGGCAAGTCAACGGTTCGCTTCGGGTACATTTCACCGATCAGTTTTATATCGCCCGAGGAAAGTGTGGAATTCCAGCCCACCGAATAACCGTTAAGCGTAAGTCGAGCATCAACCGGGTAGTGCATTATCGACACAGGATCATAAACCTGATTTGAAAGATCAACGCTGTAGCGGGTAAGCACCTGCTGATCAACTTGCTCTTTCGACCAGCCCTGTTTCATGAAATAGTAGTTGTACACCACCGGAAGGTTCCATTTAATATTGCTCAATGGATTCATGTGTTCGTGCAGCAAGCCCAGCGCGTGACCAAACTCGTGCAGCGTTGTAGCTTTGAATTCATCTTCCCGTGTGTTTTCGTTGAACCAGCCGAAATTCATAGACGGGCGGCCTGTTGCAGCTACAGCTTTTGAATTAGTGCCAATCTGACTCCACGAACCTCCTTCGTTAAAAGAGATAAGAATATCTGCCGTACCCGAACTGATGAAGTTGAAGTGAATATTGGCGTAGTTTTCCCAGAGTTTGGCATACTGCTGCACTTTTCCGCGAACGTAGGCCGAGCCTCCCGTAAATTTTACGGCTATTGTTGAGCCGTTCGACCATTGTGTGTTTGCCGCATAAACACCACTGCCGCTGCCGGCAGCAACATCATGCTGCTCAATAGTCTGGTCAATGCACATTTGTATCTGTGCATTATAGGTAAGCGGCAAAAGAAGCAATAATGCCGGGAGTAGTCTTGTGCGAAGGGATTTCATGCTGTTGATGTAGGTTACTGCAAAATAGTAAAATATAGTACTGTGTGCCCTTTTCACGGAACGGATAGTTAATGAAAGGAGATAAAACGCAAAAAGACCGGTTTCAGCAACCGGTCTTTTGCATTGTTGATGTGTTAAGCGGAAGATTGTTGAGCGACAACATTACCGCAGCAGTCCAGTTCCAAAACCCATTTGTTCAGACTGCATGACAAATGTATGTTGCTGAAAACCAATTTTGGTAACTTGATTTTAGCATCTTTTTTGCCGATTTTGATCTAAAGCGCTTTTTTCTTCACTTAGGTTGATTAATATTGCATCACAGCACAAATATATCCACCTGAACTCATGAAAGCTCTTCCTTTCAAAATACCGATTGTAGGCGAGACCTCCGTTATTGTTGAAGAAGAGATTGAACCACACTTCTACACCTATCTTCATCAGCACGAAGAAGTTCAGCTTACGTGGATTCTCAAAGGTGAAGGCACGCTTATTGCCGGTAACTACACCGGTCAATTTTCATCCGGTGATATTTATTGGTTTGGCCCCAACCTTCCGCATGTGTTCAGGTGCGATCCTATTTATTTTCAGAACAAAGCTTGGCTCAAAGCCCAGTCAATTTCTGTTTATTTTGATGTTTCGCAGGATACTGCCGGGCTTATTGACATCCCTGAACTTCAGGCGCTTCGTCAATTTGTGAGTCGTTCGGGACGTGGTTTCCGGATTGAGCCGGAGAACTATGTAAATATGACGGAGGCGTTCCTTAAAATCCGTGTACAGCAAGGTATTCCACGGCTCATGGCGTTTCTGCAATTGGCCGAAGAAGTGCTGCACCACAGTAGTTTACAGCCGCTTTCGGATGTAAATGCCACCAAAGATCTTTCCGAAAAAGAAGGAACCCGCATGCATACCATTTACGATTTTACGCTCAAAAACTTTGATAAAGACATCAGCGTGAGTGATGCGGCGGCTTTGGTACACATGACTCCCGAAGCGTTCTGCCGGTTCTTTAAAAAGCATACCCGCAAAACCTACGTTACTTTCCTCAATGCCGTGCGTGTTGAGCAAGCCTGCCGGCGGTTGCGGTCGGAAGACGATCAGCTGGTGGCAGAAATTGCTTATTCATGCGGTTTCGGGAATGTATCGCATTTCAATCGCGTGTTTCGCAAGATTACCGGAAAAACGCCCCGCGAATTCCAGTCGCATGCAGGTGCTTCGCCACAAAATGCCGAACGATGAAGGCAATGATCCGGCGCATCCGCAACATCATCAGCCCCGGCAGCAGTTATATCGATGCTTCTGATGAATACATCAACTGGCTGCTGGTTTCCAATGCCGGAATGCAGCACAAGGGCAATGTGTATTGCTTTGAACTGGCCATCTGCGAACTGTCCGGGCTGCATCCTGTTCTCGAAATCGGAGCGCATGCCGGACTTTCGGCCAATATCATCAACTGGCTGCTGCGCAAACACAATCGCACAAATTCGATTATTTCGGTTGATCCCTGGCTGGTGCGCGGCTACCACGATGAACATCCGCCCGATGCCAATTACCTGAAGTATCTGGCCGCCAATCCTGACATTCCGCGCGATAATTACGCCGAATTCATCCGCGAAAGCTATATCCGCAACACCCGCTTTTTCAGTCCCGGCCGCGAACCGTTTGCCTTCAGAATGCTGTCGGATGCGTTTTTTGAAAACTGGCAGCAGCAGAAAACGCTAACCGATGAACTCGGCCGGAATTTCAATACCGGCGGGCAGTTCAGCTTCGTGTATATCGACGGCAACCACGATTACGACTATTGTCGCCGCGATTTCGAAAATGCCGATAGGTTTCTGGCTCCCGGCGGTTTTATCCTTTTCGATGATTCTGCTGACGGTTCTTCGCTGGGTTCCGCTCGCTTTGCCCGTGAATTGGAAAGTGATGTGAGGTATCGGCTTCGGGCAAAGAATCCGAACCGGTTGTTTCAGAAACTGAAATAGCCTTTCGCCTGCAAAGCGAAAACTACTTTGCAAAACTGTAATTTTTGGAGTGTTAAATTGATTTCGGGTGAATCTACTTCCCGTTAAAATTGGTCATCGTCAGTCCAATGCCAATAGTTGTAAACGCCTTAATCGCCTCACAACATTTCTCCAAACGCTCAGGCAGTAATTTCTGCTCATCGGCATTCCATTTCCCGAGCACATAATCCACCTGCCGGCCTTTCGAAAATTCGCTGCCTACGCCAAAACGCAGGCGTGCGTACTCAACACTGTTCAGCGTGGCCTGAATGTGTTTGAGGCCATTGTGGCCGCCATCGCTGCCTTTGCCTTTGATGCGGATAGTGCCAAAGGGCAAAGCAATATCATCAGTAACCACCAGCACATTTTCCTGCGCAATTTTCTCGGCCTGCATCCAGTACTGGATGGCCTTTCCGCTCAGGTTCATGTAAGTG
>CALRTD020000290.1:0-6151 GCA_943371015.1 Synechococcus sp. UW140
CAATCAATTTAACATTGAAAATTTATTGATCCGAAAAGTAGATTCTTTAGGGCAACAAATTTGGCAGAAAACATTGAATAGCAATACCTACAGTTCTGCATCGTTAAGCCCATTGATTATTGCTACAGATAACAGGATGTATCTTTCAACATCCCAATCCTTATTGGGCATTGTTACCGGCTCGCTCTGGTGCTTTTCTCCAACCGGCGACAGCCTCTGGTCGGCACAATATACCTCTACACCCGGTTTAGATGCCTATTTCTATCACCTTTCCCCCTTCCCCGGCGGTGGTTTTCTCATGTCGGGCTTTGCCGATACCCCCAACCAATACAACAATGCGTGGTTAGTGCGGGTTGACAGCAACGGCTGTTTAGTGCCGGGTTGCCCAAATTCGGTAGAAGAATATGCGCTGGAAACGGAGAGGCGGATGTTGATTTCGCCCAATCCGGCAAACGATATAGTAAGTATAGAATTTAAGGAACAGCCTACAGCGGGCACTATTTTCATTTACAATGCTGCCGGAGCGCTTGTTTTGAGTCAACTATACACACCTACCATTAACATTAGTCATTTTGCGGAAGGTCTGTATTTTATCAATTTTCTTTCTTCGGATGGCAGCAGCATGAATGGGAAATTGGTAATTAGTCGTTAATTTTTTGTTACTACAGTAAACCTTTACAATAATCCTGCGTCAAAGAGAGACATAACAAGAAACCACACTCTCATGCGCACTTCCCGACTACTCCTCTTTTTATTTGTACTTGCCGGTTCGCTGTCCTTTACTGCTGCAGAAGCACAACCCGGACCGCGCGGACCGCGTGCAAAGCGACAAACTGTTCGTCGTGCCGAAAAAGTTCATGCGCGCCGGGTCATCCGCCGCACGGCAATTGTGATACAGCACGCACAGAAAAAAGTAAAAGAAAACAAGGTGTATACCGGTAATCTGGCGCGTTCGGTGGCGCATCAGCGGTATGCCCGTAAGCTGTATTTGCAGGGGCGTTACCTGCGTGCCATGCACCACTCGCGCCGCGCCCGTCAGCTGGCTATTCTGGCTATAAAAGCCAATAAAGGAACCGAAACGGCTGATATGTCGTATAACAAGGAAGATGAAGAAATAATGAATGCCGAGCCGGTTTCTGATAAAGAATTAGACGATGAGCTGGATAAGGAAATGCCCAATCAGCCATCGAAAGATGAAGACTTTGTAGATGCTGTGCTTACGGAGATCGACATTTCAGACCTTGAATAGTTTCTGCACAGCAGATCCCCTGCTAAAAAGCAGCCGAATTGTTTAGCTACAGTTCGGCTGTTTTAATTTTGCACAATATGCCGCGAAACTATTTTGTAATTTTTATCCGAAATGCGGTGATAATTAGCCGGCGAAACGCACGTAGAGAAAACAGCAGGAACAATGAATGAATGTTTAACGTCAGCTGCAGGCACGCAAATGCGGGAAGCTTTGTTTAAAGAGCTTTACATGACCGCATTTCCGGGAGCAGCATCGTACATCAGCCGCCGCGGCGGTAGTTTTGAAGAGGCTTCGGAACTCTTTCAGGAAGCTGTAGTGCGCTTTTATGAACAGCGGCTGAAGCAACCCGGTTTGGCCGAAGGACGCGAAGCAGCTTACCTCGGCGGAATTGTGCGGCACCTGTGGATCAAACAGCTTAGCGAAAAACAACGTGTGCAGCGCCTCGGCAAACAGGAGATGTACACGAGCGAAATGCTCGAAGAACAAACCGCTCCCGGCCGCATTGAACAACTGCTGAACACAGTTGGCCGAAAATGCCTTGAACTCTTGCGCGCTTTTTACTTCGAGCAGCAAAAACCCGAAGAAATTGCCGGCAACTTTGGCTTCTCCGGCAAACGCTCGGCCACAGTGCAAAAGTTCAAATGCCTTGAAAAAGTGCGCAATGTTGTAAAAGAAAAAAACCTGCAGTATGCCGACTTCACCGAATAACCTCGCTTATCTCGAATACGGCTTGCTGCGCCGCCTCGCACCCGACGAACAACTTATGTTTGATGCGCGACTGCTCATTGACGAAAATTTGCGCAGCGAAGCGGCAGAACTGCAAATTGCTTACGCAGTTATTACCGCCGCAGCCCGCGAACAACTCCGCGCCGAAGTGAAAGCCGTACACGAACAGCTGTTCACCGCACAAACGCACCGTACTTTCCGCAACCGGATGCTGCGTTTGTTCGGCAACCGCTAAACTAGTTTCCTCGCTTATTATTCTACACACAACTGCGCTGCAAAGTGCGGGGCGGAAGTGGTGTGTTCAATTTTCACCATTCAAAAAATTACACTGCAATGAAAAATCCGGGGCAAGAGTTCCGCCAATTCGCGCTGCACAATCAACACATCGGCACGCTGCATACTGATGCTTACATGAGCCGGTTTGCCGGCAGTATTCCGAAAGCCATTACGCCTTACATTATAGAAGAACGCCCGCTGCACATGACGCAGATGGATGTATTTTCAAGGCTCATGATGGATCGAATCATTTTTGTGGGCGAAGAAGTGCATGACCAGATGGCTAATATTATTCAGGCGCAACTCCTGTTTTTGCAGTCGCTGGATGCTAAACGACCGATACATCTGTACATCAATTCGCCCGGTGGTTCGGTGTATGCAGGTTTGGGCATTTACGACACGATGCAATTTGTAACACCCGAAATTTCGACCACCTGTACGGGTGTAGCGCTTTCGTTTGGTGCAATTTTATTGTGTGCCGGAGCAACCGGAAAACGTGCGGCACTGCCGCATGCTCGGGTCATGCTGCATCAACCATCGGCCGGAACAAAAGGTCAAGTTTCAGACATGGAAATTGCCGTGCGTGAATTTCTGAAACTCAAAGAGGAGCTTTACGATATTGTTGCGCATCACACCCATCAGACCAAAGAAAAAGTGACCGAGGTTTCGGATCGTGATTACTGGATGACTGCGGCAGAAGCCCGTGAATTTGGTATGATTGACGAAATATTGGCCGCACGAAAATAAAGCACTTCAAACGCAGCATTTGGCACACGGCTAAATTTCTATCTTTACGGAGTTAGGTCGTGTATGCGCATTAAACTGCTTCTTCTTTGTTTGCTTAGTGCAGCCCTGCTCAGTGCAGCCTGGCCGCCGTGGGGATTTTCGCCCCTGCTGTTTGTGGCCTTTCTGCCGCTGCTGCTGGTGCAGCACATTGTAAGTGGTGATAACCGTTTGCGTGCAAAACACCTTTTCGTTTATGCACTCATCACCTTTGCAGTGTGGAACATCATTACTACGTGGTGGATTTATTACGCTTCGTTTTTTGGTGTAGTCATGGCTGTTTTGGTGAACACCTTGTTAATGTCGCTGGTATATCTGGCATTCCACAAAATAAAACGCAACCTGCCCGAACGCCTCGGCAATTTTGTACTGATTCCGGTTTGGATTACGTTTGAATACCTGCATCAGGGCTGGGATTTATCGTGGCCCTGGCTCACATTGGGTAATGCGTTTTCTGAAAACTACAAACTGATTCAGTGGTACGAATACACCGGAGTTTTCGGCGGAAGTTTGTGGGTGCTGCTCATCAATGTGCTGTTGTTTGAGTTGTATGTGCACCGGAATACCTTGCTGCGTCCGGTGCGGAAAAAGATTATTCATGCAACAGCAGTTGCATTGCTGATTGTTGTACCGATTATTTTTTCGTTTGTGCTGTTGCTTAACAACACAATTATAAAACCTAAAGGTATTGATGTTGTTGTCGTTCAGCCCAATGTTGATCCGTACAAAAAATTCAGCGGCAACTATTTGCAAGACCTGAATGCTATGCTTGATCTGGCCGCTGCAAAAGCCGATACAGCAACCGATTTTATTGTGTTTCCGGAAACAGCTATTGCGGAGAATATCTGGGAAAATGAAATTTCTTATTCGGCAAGTGTAAACCGCATAAAGGAGTTTCAGAAGAAATTTCCGAACACAGTTATTGTTACCGGAGCATCAACAGCTTATCAGTTTGCACCGAATGAAAATCGTACCATTTCGGCACGGAAGTTTTCGCAGAACGATATTTGGTACGATGCCTACAACACGGCTTTACAGTTCGACAGTTCGTCAACCATTTTGGTGTACCACAAATCGAAATTAGTTCCGGGTGTTGAGCAGATGCCGTTTCCGGAAGTTTTCGGCTTGCTTGGCGAATGGGCTGTTGATTTGGGCGGCACCTCTGGCACATTGGGCAAACAAGATGAACGCGCAGTTTTTGTTTCGGCCAACGGAAAAATTGCACCGGTCATTTGTTACGAATCGGTTTACGGCAACTATGTAGCCGAGTATGTGCGCAACGGTGCCGAATACATTTTTATTCTCACCAATGATGGCTGGTGGAACGATACGCCCGGCTACAAACAGCATTTGCGATACGCCCGGCTGCGTGCCATTGAAACCCGCAAAGGCATTGCCCGATCCGCCAACACCGGAATTTCCTGCTTTATTGATCCGTTTGGAAATATAAGCCAGCCGCAACCGTGGTGGACAGCGTCAGCCATCCGGCAGCAGATTTACTCGCAGCCCGGCGAAACATTTTATGTGCGCTTTGGCGATTATGTAGCGGTGTTTTCGCTGGTTGTGTTTATTGGCGCAACAAGCTGGGCAAGTGTGCGCTGGTATTTGCGGCGGAAGCGCTGGAAAGCCAATAAGGCTTAACAACCAAACTGTGTTTTTTGATTTTTTACAGCTCCCGAACGGATTTAATGTATAGCCCTGATTGCAGCGGAAACCCGCAGAAGCAGAAATTTTATGGGCTTAGGGATGTTCTGCGGGTTGCAGAGTAAAGCAGGGGCTGACGGAATTTTGTTGCTGCTGATGATTCGCTCCTTCTCTTTTTTTGAAGCTTGTGAAGTAACTTCTTGTATCGATATTCGCCGAATATCGATACAAAGTATTTTTAAACGATATTCTTCGAATATCGATACAAAGCATTTGTAAACGATATTCTTCGAATATCGTTTACAAATGCATACCTCAACTCCTTTAAAAATGCCTAATTTTGCACGTCGTTGGGCAGCAATGCCGCTGCACACGCACAACACGCTTTTATGGAACAGTATGACGTTGTAGTTATCGGCTCGGGCCCCGGTGGTTACATTGCAGCCATCCGCTCGGCTCAGCTCGGACTGAAAACAGCCATTATTGAACGTTATTCAACCCTCGGCGGTACTTGCCTCAATGTAGGCTGTATTCCGTCTAAAGCCCTGCTCGACTCATCCGAGCATTTCTACAATGCGGCACATACGTTTGCCGAGCACGGTATTGAAATTCCGGCTCCGAAAGTCAATTTCGGGCAAATGATAAAACGTAAGGCTGACGTGGTAAAACAAACAACCGCCGGTATTACGTTTCTGATGAAGAAAAACAAAATCACCACCTATACCGGTCACGGTTCGTTTGTCAATACAACTACGGTGAAAGTGACCGCTGCCGATGGTTCGGTGACCGAAATTGGTGCAAAAAATACCATCATTGCCACCGGTTCAAAACCATCGACCCTGCCGGGAATTACCATCGACAAGAAACGCATCATCACCTCTACCGAAGCATTGGAACTGAGCGAAGTTCCGAAGCACCTCGTAATTATCGGCGGCGGAGTGATTGGCCTTGAATTAGGTTCGGTATACGCCCGCCTCGGCGCTAAAGTAAGCGTGGTGGAATACACCAATTCGCTCATTGGCACAATGGACGGCACGATGGGCAGCGAGCTTCAGAAAGTGCTGAAGAAAATCGGCATGACATTTTACCTCGGCCATAAAGTAACCGGCGTAACTACAAAAGGCAAAACCGTTACGGTTACTGCCGAAGACCTGAAGAAAAACGAAACCATCAGTCTCGAAGGCGATTACTGCCTCGTATCTGTTGGCCGCCGTCCTTATACCGACAGCCTCGGCCTCGAAAACACCGGCGTAAAATTAGATGAGCGCGGACGCGTTTTTGTTGATGACCACCTGCGTACCCATGTGCCCAACATTTTTGCCATTGGCGATGTTGTGCGCGGTGCAATGCTCGCACACAAAGCCGAGGAAGAAGGCGTGTTTGTAGCCGAGCAGATTGCCGGACAGAAGCCGCACATCAACTACCTGCTGATTCCGGGCGTGGTTTACACCTGGCCCGAAGTTGCAGGCGTAG
>CALRTD020000291.1:0-6139 GCA_943371015.1 Synechococcus sp. UW140
ATGCATCGCGCCCCGACTGGATGCATCGTGCCCTTACAGCTTAAAATGTTATAAAAACAAACCATCTAACAATCACTGTAGTTTCGTAAATTCGCACCTCCGAAAAACACTGCCTGCTAGGCCAACCAACTATGATGAACGCCGCCGAAATCCGCCGCACATTCCTTGAATTCTTCCGTTCAAAAGGTCACGAAATTGTGCCTTCTGCGCCTATGGTCGTTAAAAACGATCCCACGCTTATGTTCAATAACTCGGGCATGGCGCCGTTCAAAGACTGGTTTCTGGGCAACACACCTGCAAAATGGCCACGAGTGGCTGATACGCAGAAATGCCTTCGCGTTTCCGGAAAACACAACGATCTCGAAGAAGTGGGTGTGGATACATATCACCACACCATGTTTGAAATGCTCGGCAACTGGAGCTTCGGCGATTACTTCAAAAAAGAAGCCTTAGCCTGGAGCTGGGAACTGCTTACCGAAGTGTATAAACTGCCCAAAGATCGTCTCTACGTCACCGTGTTTGAAGGCAGTGCCGACGATAATCTTGGTTTCGATCAGGACGCGTATGATGTTTGGCGGCAGTTTCTGCCCGAAGACCGCATTTTGCGCGGCAATAAAAAAGACAACTTCTGGGAAATGGGCGATACCGGTCCCTGCGGGCCGTGCTCAGAAATACATTTCGACAGCCGTCCCGATGCCGAACGCGCACAAGTGGAAGGCGCTACACTGGTAAATGCCGATCATCCGCAGGTAATTGAAATCTGGAACAACGTGTTCATGGAATTCAACCGCCGCTGGAAACAAAACGGCGCTGCGGCTGAACTCACTGCTTTTGAACGCGCGTTCAAAGGCAGCGAGGATGAGAAGAAAAAAGCCGCTGCCAAAAAGCATTCGGAACTTACCGTACTCGAACCACTGCCCGCCCGCCATGTAGATACCGGCATGGGCTTTGAACGTTTGGTGCGCGTTATTCAACAAAAAACGTCCAACTACGATACCGATGTGTTTCAGCCGCTCATCAACATGATCGGTGTGATGACCAACAACAAATACGGCGGAACCGACAGCAAGCAGGATATTGCTTTCCGCGTTTTGTCTGACCATATCCGCACCATCTCGTTTGCCATTGCCGATGGGCAGTTGCCTTCAAACACCGGAGCTGGTTATGTAATTCGCCGTATTCTGCGCCGCGCGGTGCGTTATTATTATTCGTTCCTCAATCAGAAAGAACCGCTGCTTTGCAATATCGTTCCCACGCTGGCAACCGAAATGGGCGAGTTCTTCCCCGAGCTGCGCGATCAGCGTGCACTTATTATGGCGGTGATTGAAGAAGAAGAAAAAGCATTCCTCCGCACATTGGCCGGCGGTATTGTACGTTTTGAAGAGTATGTGAAAAAGAACGAAGGCAAAACAATTGACGGTGCTTTTGCATTTGAGCTTTACGATACATTCGGCTTTCCGATTGACCTTACCAATTTGCTGGCCCGCGAAAACAATGTGAATGTTGATATGGATGGTTTTGAAACCAACCTGCAGGCACAGAAAGAACGTTCGCGCGCGGCAACAGCTATTGATACTGATGAGTGGGTAGAACTGCTCAAAGATGTGAAACTCGCTTTTACCGGCTACACCGATCTTGAGTCTGAAACCCGTATTGTGCGCTACCGCCGCATCAAAGCAAAAGGCAAGGAATCCTACCAGCTGGTGCTTGAAACCACACCGTTTTATGCCGAAAGCGGCGGACAGGTGGGCGATACCGGCTGGCTTGTTGCCGCAAACGATCGTGTACGCATTCTCGATACCAAAAAAGAAAATGGTGTAACTGTTCACTTCGCCGAGCGTTTGCCCGAAGATGTGAGCCGTACATTCCACGCAACGGTTGACAGCGGTTTGCGCAAAGCCACCGAAAACAACCACAGTGCTACACACCTTATGCACGCTGCATTGCGCAGTGTACTGGGCACGCATGTTGAGCAAAAAGGTTCGCTTGTAAACGGCGAATACCTGCGTTTCGACTTTTCGCATTTCAGCAAAATGAGCGATGATGAAATTGCAGCAATCGAACGCATGGTGAACGAAAAAATTCGCCAGAACATTGCCGCCGATATTCGCGAAATGGCCATCGACGATGCACGGGCATTGGGTGCTATGGCCTTGTTTGGCGAAAAGTACGGCGATCTGGTGCGTGTAGTAACGTTCGACAAAAACTACTCGATAGAACTTTGCGGTGGCACACACGTTCCGGCTACCGGACAAATCGGGCTGTTTAAAATCATCAGCGAGTCGGCTGTGGCTGCTGGTGTGCGACGCATTGAAGCGATTACCGCAACTGCTGCCGAGAACTTTATGAACGAGCAGTTGCGTTTAGTGCGCGAAGCCCGCGAATTGCTGAAAAATCCGAAAGACTTGCTCAAAAGCTTGCAGAGTTTGCTCGACGAGAAAAAAGCATTGGAGCAGGAAGTGGAAAGAATGCAGCGTGCAAAAGCTAAACTTCTCAAAGCTGAACTGCTTGCAAAAGCTGAAAGCATCAACGGAATCACATTCATTGCCGCACAGGTTGAGCTCAACAGTGCTGATGCAATAAAAGACCTCGCTTACGAAATCCGCACACAGGTTGGCGACAATCTCTTCCTTGTGCTCGGCGCCGAAGTAAATGCAAAAGCTTCACTCACGCTCATGCTTTCCGACAATCTGGTGAAAGACAAAAGCATGAACGCCGGCCAAATGATCCGCGATCTGGCCAAAGAAATCCAGGGCGGCGGCGGCGGACAGCCGTTCTTTGCTACTTCGGGCGGTGCTAATGTGGCTGGTATTCCGGCGGCAATCAGTAAAGCGAAAGAGTTGGTGAAGTAAATTCTGAAATAATCTGCCAACGGTACATTCAGAAATAGTGCTTCTGTTTGATTACATTATTGTGTAACAGCAAATCTATACAGACATTTCGGTTGTTGACGGATTCTTCAATAAAGAGTTCATAGAAGCTACAAGTAAATTGTTTAAACGACTCGAAAAAGAAGTAGTAATTTCAGTAGCCACAACAACGATAAGCGCAGTAATGAAAAAATCCGACATCTACGAAGTAGCCATCAAACTACTTGGGATATACTTATTTTTTAATGCAATAGAATCAGTAAACAACGTACTTAACTATTGTGTAATGTACGTTCAGACTAAAGATAATCCTGAATTGTTCGGCAATTTCGATCAAAGGCCATTATTCATACTAAGTATTGTAAACCTTATTCTTGTTATTCTATTTGCGTCATTACTCACATTCAAAACCAAGATGCTGGTAAAGCTAGTTTGCAAGCCGGATGATTATACCGATACAGCATCACTGTTTGCTGACCGCAAGGTGATTTATGAAATAGCACTTCTGATTATGGGACTTTTCACCATAGTTTGGGCGCTTCCGGATTTTATATTTCAGGTAAAAAACTATTTGCAACTCAAAGATAGTTTGCCGGATAATGATAACTCCACTAATTTCATTTTACAATCAGGAATAAAAATTATGATCGGCGTAGCTGCTGTTATGTATGCCAATACGATAGCAAAACTATTCGTCCGCAGCAAGAATGTTGTTGACGAGAGAAACTAGTTGGCTGTGCTAGAACAGAATTGTAAACTATTCGAACAAGAGAAGTTTCAAAAATAAGTCAAACCTCATTATAACAATCTCAATCATCAATTCAATGTCAAAGACGATCACTGTTTTACTTTGCTTAATCACCTTTATCACATCCTGTGAAAGTGAGCCCAAAAAAGTCAATACCGTAGATGAAACCGGAGCTGTAAAAGCAGCCTTTGATAATTATAAAACAGCAATTCTAAATGATCAGGGCGAAGAAGCGGTAAAGCACGTTGACAGCCGCACAATCAAGTATTACGGTGATATGCTTGAACTTGTTAAGCATGCAAACGAAGCCGAGGTGAATGCCCTTTCTGCAGTTGATAAAATGATGGTTCTTACAGTCAGACATCGCACATCAAAAGAAGATATTCTATCGTTTGATGGAAAAGAATTACTTGTTTATGCAATAAAGAGCGGTATGGTTGGCAAAAACAGTGTTTCTGAGAATACTATTGGTGAAATTACAATTGATAAAAATTTTGCAAAAGGACAGCTCATTTCAAAAGGGCAGAAAGCTCCTTTCTATTTTCATTTCTATAAAGAAGACGATCAGTGGAAAATTGATCTCACCTCCATCTTTGCAGTAGCTACAGCAACCTTTGAAAATGTGATACAGCAAAGCGGACAAGAAGAAAACGAATTTATTTTTTCTATATTAGAAATGGTTAGCGGGAAAAAGCCCGGACCAGAAGTATGGGAACCAGTTAAGTAAAGCCTGTTTTATCAGGAAATAAACTTTTCATTGTGCTGTCTCGGATAATTCAGCCCCCACACTACGCAAACACGAATATACTACCACGGCACCAAAGCCAACCTGAAGCCGGGTGACTTACTTGAGTCGGGCTTTAATTCGAACTACGGTAAGCCAAACAAGGCTAAGTATGTTTACTTCTCAGCAACGCTTGATGCGGCAACCTGGGGAGCTGAACTTGCTGCGGTGATGGTAAAGGAAGAATTTACACAGTAGAGTCAACCGGAGTATTTGAAGATGATCCGAATTTAACCGACAAGAAATTTCCGGGAAATCCAACTAACTCGTACTGTACACAACACCCGCTGCGGATAACAGGAGAAATCGAAAACGGGCAAGGGCACACACCCGAGCAATTACAAACCATAAAAGATAATTTGGAACGGCTGAAGAATCTGGGTATCGAAGCTATTGAAAACTGAGATGATTAGTGGTTAAAATTCGTGCAGCTCTATTCCCGGCCTTCAGCTTTTACCATTTTCCGCCTGAGCCGCCGCCGCCAAAACTTCCGCCGCCAAAACCTCCAAAACCGCCGCCGCCACTCCAGCCACCGCCGCCGCCGCCAAATCCGCGACCGCCGCCCATCCACATACCTCCGCCAAATGATCGGCCGCCACCGCCGCCGCCTTTAGAAAACATGATAATAAAAAACAAAATAACGGCGATTGTAATGATTACACCCTCTGTTTTGTTTTTTTTGCGCGGCTTTACAGCCATATCCGCATCATCAAACGCCCCGCGGGCCATTTTCATGAGTACGTTGGTCGCTTCGTCCAGTGCACCGTAGAAGTCGCCATCGGAGAAGCGGGGAATCAGAATATCATTTATAATATGGCTGTTGCGTGTGGCGTTGATTTTCGCGTGCAAGCCTTCACCAACTGCGATGAAAACATCACGCTGTCCTTCGCCGCCGGTGGGTTTTACGAGAATTACAACACCATTGTCGTATTTGTTTGTGCCAACGCCCCACTTCTCGCCAATATTGGTTGCAAATTCCCAAGCCGGATAGCCGGCAAGATCATCAACAATAACAATGATAATTTGATTGGAAGTTTGATTGTTGAACTCAAGCAGCTTTTTTTCCAGCTTTTCGGTTTCAGCAGCTGAGAGAAAATCTGGAAACGCTTTCGAAAGATTATTGACTAAGCGCGGCGGACTAGGTGCATCCGGAATGTCTTTGTAGCGATCAATCTGTGCAAATGCAGTAACGGGAGCAAACACCGACCCGAGCAGAAGCAGAATATAAAGCAGCTGTGTTTTCATCCGAAGCTGATTTCATTCGGAAGTTCATCCGGGTTATCATTATGCGATCCGGGGAAATGCTTGGCCAGTTGTTTCCCGCAATTCTCAACTGCATTCATCAAACCTCCTGCAAAACGTCTTTCCCGAAAATCAATGAGCAACTGATGCAGAATTTCATCCCAGAAACCCACAGGCACTGCTGCGTTAATTGCTTTATCGCCAATGATGGCCATTTTACGGGAACGTACGGCAACGTAGATCAGCACACCGGTATGCTCACGAGTTTTGTGCATACCGAGCTTGCGGAATACACGCTTTGCGCGCCATTGCGGATCCAGCCAGCACCAGTTTTCCACATGCACGCGAATCTCGCCGCTGGTGTTTGCTTCGGCGCGTGTAATGGCTTCAACCAGTTGCTGTATTTCAGTTTCGCTGAAAAGATCAGTTGCAGACGGCATCACTTTTGGGTGTCAAAATCTACTTTCGGCGCTTTATCCGTTCCCGGATCGCTTT
>CALRTD020000292.1:0-6126 GCA_943371015.1 Synechococcus sp. UW140
AAAGCGTTTGGCAGAAGGCCGTAAACCAATTTATGTGATGTACGACCAAATCTACTGGGCGCTCACATTTGGTAACACCAAGCATTTTGATCCGGTATCGCTGCGCGAAGAAATGCGACCTTACACCATTTTTGTTGACGGCATTTCGAAATCACTTGCGGCAACCGGTGTGCGTGTAGGCTGGGCAATGGGTCCCAAACCGGTGATTGATAAAATGAAGTCCATTCTTTCGCATGTAGGTGCTTGGGCGCCGAAAGCAGAGCAAATGGCTACTGCCCGTTACCTCAGCAACCTTGAGCAGTACGATGCATTTATTGACAACATCCGCAAAGAAATTATCACCCGCCTCGATGGTTTTCACAGCGGTTTTCAGCGCCTCAAAGCAGCCGGACATCCGGTTGATTCGATAGCGCCCGAAGCTGCAATATACCTCACCATTCAGCTCCACCTTCACGGCAAGAAAACACCTTCGGGTAATGTGCTGGCCACAACGCGTGACGTAACGCGTTATGTGCTTGATGAAGCTAAAATGGCTGTAGTTCCGTTCAATGCATTCGGTGCATCTGCCGATTCAAGTTGGTATCGTCTCTCGGTTGGCACTTGCCGGACTGAAGATGTAACCACAATTATTAATAGTCTGGAGGCTGCACTCAGTCGCCTGTCATAGATTGCCCCGGAAAGAATTGAAGTGATGAAGAGTAATCAATATTGTGTAATTATGGCCGGAGGCGTTGGCTCCCGTTTTTGGCCCATGAGCCGTACCTCCAACCCCAAGCAGTTTATAGATGTGCTTGGAACGGGGCGTACACTGCTGCAGCAAACCTGGGATCGTTCACTGCGCATTTGCGGACCGCAAAATATTTTTGTGGTTACAAATGAAAGTTATCGCTCTTTAGTTCGTGAACAGCTTCCTGATCTGCCCGAAGCCAATATCCTCAGCGAACCGGCGCGCAAAAATACGGCGCCCTGCGTAGCTTATGCTGCCTGGAAAATCCATTCGCTGAACCCCGATGCCGTTATGGTGGTTGCACCTTCTGATCATCTCATCATCAAAGAAAATACGTACGAGAAGGCAATCAAAGCTTGTATGGCAAAAGCTGCAATTGCTGATTGTTTGATTACTATTGGTATTCGTCCTACCAGACCTGATACAGGTTACGGCTATATTCAGTTTATACAATCTGATGCACATGAATTGGATAAACGCATCAAGAAAGTAAAAACCTTCACAGAAAAACCGAACCTTGAAATGGCTCAGTTTTTCTTAGACAGTGGCGACTTTCTCTGGAATGCAGGCATTTTTGTATGGAGTGCAAAAAGTATCATGAATGCTTTTGAAGTGCATTCATCTGAAATGGCCGGCATCTTTAATGAAGGAAACGGGAAGTGGAATACCAGCGAAGAAGCTGCTTTTTTGCGCGATGCCTATAACCGCTGCAAAAACATTTCTATCGACTATGCCATCATGGAGAAAGCAGACAATGTGTATGTACGCTCTTCAATTATCGGTTGGTCAGATCTCGGCACATGGGGTTCGCTTTACACACACATCAAGCATGATGAGTATGCGAATGCTGTTGTGGGAAAACATGTAATGCTTTACGATACAAAAAACTGTATTGTAAATGTACCAAAGGATAAACTCGTGGTTATTGAAGGACTTGACGACTACATTGTAGTTGAGTCGGACAATATTCTTCTGATTTGTAAAAAACAGGACGAGCAACAAATTCGCACATTTGTGAATGATGTGAAAGTTGCCCGTGGCGATAAATTTGTATGATGAACAAACTGGTTTTCTTTCTTGCTGTAGTTGCATGTGTAGCTTGTAAACCCAAGCCTAAACCCGTGCAGCCGATCCAACTAAAAGATACAACAGCAAAATCGCAATCAATAAGAGCATCGTATAAACCAACTGAAGTAATTGGCGAGTGGAAATCGCATGAGCCGTGGAATAACCGTGAGGTAACACTTAAAGTTCGTCCCGATTCAACAATGGTTTTTATTGGCATGACCAATGAAAAAGGCAAGAAACAGTTTTTTGTAACCATTGGCGATTGGTCGATTCGCAATGATTCAATTTTGGAACTTCGACAGATTACTGATAACCGCCGCTACGATCCCAAAGATCTTTTTCCTGAACTCTACGCCAGCGGCGATTCCGCAAATATTATTGCCGTACCGATTACTGCAACCTACATTATTGGCGAAACCAATATTTATAATATTGCAAAAGATGGTACCCGGGAAATGACGCAGTATTTTGATCGCGTCAAAAAATAAGTATTGGGGTTTGTATCTTGATTATTGCAGCTTTTTAGGCTCTTTCCCGCGCACATAGCCACGATAGGCTCCTGAGAAATAAACATCAATCCGGAGACCAATAATTTGGTTCAAATCATTGATGTCAGCAAACAAAGAGCCTCCAATTCCAAAGTCATAATTCATTTTCGGAATGTATTGGTATTCCAGATACAATCCGGCTTTGCTGTAGGGGTTGGGGGTGTCGTAATGGCCGGCATACAGAAACTTGTAGCCGGTAGAGTAGCTTATACCGCCAAGTGCTGCCGCATGCCGTTTTTCATTTTCCCAGCGTTTGATAACGTAGGCAGCATGAACCTGGTAGTTATTCCAGTTTCCGAATCTATCACCCGAAAACATGCCGCCTGCGCGGAAGTAGTATTGTTTGATGTGAAAGTTGAAGTTGATACCCAGAGCAAGTTGCGTTCGCGGATTGTCTGAATGCCAGGCGGGACCTGCGCCGCCGGTGATCCAGTTGTTGTAAACCCTGAAGCGTTTGTCTTTAAACACAATTTCTTTTTTTGCATTGTAAACCGTATCCGTTTGCGCCGTCAGTTTGGCAGCAGCGGTACAAAGCAAAAAGCAGATGCAGATAAATCGCGAAAGGAGAGCGGCAGGCATATCGTTGGGCTTCTGCACAAATATACGCAGACCGGCCCGCGTTATTGCAACGGAACCGGTCTGCGGTAAATTCGGGTTCGTAACTGGTTATTTGAGTGAGCCGGTCATGTCTTCCGGACGTACCCATTCATCAAATTGCTCTGATGTGAGGTAGCCGGTTTCAATGGCGGCGGCTTTCAGTGTTTTACCTTCTTTGTGTGCTTTTTTGGCTATTTCGGCAGCTTTGTAGTAGCCGATGTGCGGATTGAGTGCGGTAACCAGCATGAGCGAATTTTCGAGGTGCTGTTTAATTACGGGCTCGTTGGCAGTAATGCCGTCGGCACATTTTTCGGCAAACGAAACGCAGGCATCGCCAATGAGGCGGGCGCTTTGCAGCACGTTGGCTGCAATCAGCGGTTTGAACACGTTGAGTTCAAAATGTCCGTTTGAACCGCCAATGCTTACGGCAACATCATTGCCCATTACCTGTGCACAAACCATGGTTAGTGCTTCCGGCTGTGTGGGATTAACTTTGCCGGGCATGATTGATGAGCCGGGCTCGTTGTCGGGAATTACAATTTCGCCGATTCCGCAGCGCGGGCCTGAGCTGAGCATGCGGATATCGTTGGCAATTTTCATGAGTGAAACGGCAGTGCGTTTGAGCGCGCCTGAGAGTTCAACCATGGCATCGTGTGCGGCCAGTGCTTCAAACTTGTTGGGGGCAGTTACAAACGGCAGACCGGTAAAGCCGGCAATTTTTTCGGCTACCAAAACATCGTACCCGGCGGGAGTATTGAGGCCGGTGCCAACTGCTGTTCCGCCCAGCGCCAGTTCGCGCACCATTTCCAGTGCATTACGTACGGCGCGCATGCTGTTGTCGAGCTGCTGCACATAGCCGCCGAATTCCTGGCCCAGTGTAAGCGGTGTAGCATCCATAAAGTGGGTGCGGCCGGTTTTTACAATATTGGCAAACTCGGCTGCTTTGTTCGCCAAACTATCGCGCAGGCGTTGAATGCCGGGCAGGGTGTTTTCAACGGTGAGTTTGTAGGCCGCAATGTGCATTGCGGTAGGGTAGGTATCGTTCGACGATTGCGATTTATTTACATCGTCGTTCGGGTTCAGGGCTTTCTTTTCGTCGGTGAGTTGTCCGCCGGTAATTACATGGCCGCGATAGGCAATCACCTCGTTGGCGTTCATGTTGCTTTGTGTGCCCGAGCCGGTTTGCCAGATCACGAGCGGAAACTGGTCATCGAGTTTGCCGACCAGAATTTCGTCGCACACCTGCGAGATGAGATCGCGTTTGGCAGCATCCAATACGCCGAGATCATGGTTGGCATGTGCGGCTGCTTTTTTGAGGTAAGCAAACGCGTAAATAATTTCTTTGGGCATGCTGGCCTCGGGGCCAATGCGGAAGTTGTTGCGCGAGCGTTCGGTTTGGGCACCCCAGTATTTATCGGCGGGTACCTGAACTTCGCCCATGGTGTCTTTTTCTATGCGGTAGTTCATTGCTTATGGTCATGTGCTGCGTCGCAGCGGATTAACAATTCGATTTAAATAATCTCCAACACCTTCTCCACCGGCCTTCCAATCACCGCCTTCTTCCCCTTCACCACAATCGGCCGTTCAATCAGCACCGGGTGTTTTACCAATGCTTTTACCCATTGTGCCTCACTCATCTTCCTGCCTGCAAATTTTTCTTTGTACAGCGGCTCCTTGGTGCGCACAAGTTCTGCCGCAGAAATGTTGAGTTTCTGCAGCAGTTCTTTGAGCATATCTTCGGTAATGGTTTCGGTGAGGTAGTTGACGACAGTAACCTCGGCGGGCATTTCTTCCAGCATGCACAGGGCTTCGCGGCTTTTGGAGCAGCGGTTGTTGTGCCAGATGGTGATTTTTGCTTTGGCCATGTTATTTCTTGTCGGCGGGAATCAGTTCGGTGTTCCAGCTGGCTCCGTATTCCATCAAATAAGCTTTAATGAAATCGTTGAGGTTGCCGTCGAGCACGCCTTGTGCATCTGAGGTTTCGTAATCGGTGCGCAGATCTTTTACCAGCTTGTACGGATGAAGTACGTAGTTGCGGATCTGTGATCCCCATTCAATTTTCTTCATCGTACCGCGAATGGCCTGTGTGGATTCCATGCGCTTACGCATCTCTAATTCGTAAAGCTGCGATTTGAGCAGGAGCAGGGCGTTTTCGCGGTTGTTGTGCTGCGAGCGCGATTCCTGGTTTTTAATCACAATGCCCGAAGGCTTGTGGTACAGACGCACCGCGGTTTCTACCTTGTTTACGTTCTGTCCGCCTGCACCGCCCGAGCGGAAGGTTTCCCATTCGCAGTCGGCAGGGTTTACTTCTATATCAATGGTATCATCAATAAGCGGGTAGCAGTAAACCGATGAAAACGAGGTATGTCGCCGTGCATTGGAATCGAACGGCGAAATACGCACCAGGCGGTGTACACCGTTTTCGCCTTTCAGGTAGCCGAATGCATTTTCGCCTTCAAACTCAAGAGTTACCGATTTTACGCCGGCGGTTTCACCTTCCTGTATATCGGCTTCTTTCACCTTGTAGCCGTTCTTCTCACCCCACATAATGTACATGCGCATGAGCATCGAGGTCCAGTCCTGACTTTCGGTTCCGCCTGCACCCGAGTTAATGGTGAGTACAGCATTCAGGTGGTCTTCGCGACCGCTGAGCATGTTGCGGAATTCCAAGTCTTCGGCTTTTTTCGCTGTCTCCGCAAATTGTGCGTCGAGGTCGGCTTCGGTAGCGTCGCCGGCTTTGAAGAATTCGAACATAACGTTCAGGTCTTCAACGGCCGAGTCGAGCACCGAAAAGGCTTCGGTCCAGTTTTTTTTCTTTTTGATTTCTTTGAGGAGAACTTCGGCCTGTTTGGGATCATCCCAAAATCCGGCGGCCTGACTTGTTGCTTCCTCTTCGGCTATTTTCGATAGTTTCCCATCGATGTCAAAGATGCCTCCTTAACGCATCCCGACGCTCTGCCAATTCCTTAATTTGTTCAATTGTGATCATGGGCGCAAAGTTAGCAAAACAAAGAGAGACTGATGAAGATTCCTAAAGCCTTTGAGTAGAAATTATGAGCGAAACTCTTGCGCGATACAGTTCCGTTCGGCTCGGGCTTTCCGCTGCAACACAGCAGCCCAACCTTAGAGGTTTCAAAAACTTAGAAACTCAAACCTTCGAGGTTTCAAAACCCCTAACCCCAAACC
>CALRTD020000293.1:0-6099 GCA_943371015.1 Synechococcus sp. UW140
AGTTTTTTTACCGTCAAACGAAACCGAAAAGCATTCACTGCATCAAATTCAGTTGCACATAAATACACGTTACAATGACCGACGAACAGCTAAGTGAACAGGAAAGCGTTCAACTCATTCGCAACATGCTTGAGCGTACACAGCATCAGGTAAGCGATAACGGTTTCTTCTTTTTGCTGTGGGGCTGGCTGATTTTCATTTGTGCCGCATTTAACTATATCGGCTGGATGATTTTTGGCCCGAAAGAATTCATCTTTTTGCCCTGGGCTATACTCATGCCGCTGGGCGGAATTATTTCTGCTGTGTACGGTAGTCGGCTGAAGAAAAAAGAAAAAGTAGTTACCTATACACAGGAACTGCTCAACAAAGTGCTCATTGCTTATTTGGTTAGCATGTTTATTATACTGTTTATCGGAATGTATGCTTATGGTTGGGAAAAATGTTATCCGTTTCTGATGATCGTTTATGGCATCTGGTTGTTTGTTTCAGGCAGTGCAATTCGTTTTCGCTGGTTAGTTGCCGGTGGAATTTTCACCTGGTGTTGCGCGGTAGCAACATTTTTCGTGCCTACGCCTCATCAGTTGTTAATGCTGGCAATTACTGTTTTGGGCGGATATATTATTCCCGGACATTTACTGCGCAATCGTTTCAGCAAAAACGAGCATGAAACCGTTTAAGGAACTTGATCCTCTGCTGCATTCACAACTTCGGTTGGCGGTAATGTCTGTGCTGATTGGCGTAAAAGAAGCCGAATTCGGTTATCTGAAAACACAAACCAACTCAACCGCCGGCAATCTCAGCGTGCAATTAACCAAACTCAAAGAAGCAGGATACATTACGGTCGAAAAATCATTCCGCGATAATTACCCGCTTACACAATGCAGCATTACCGCAAAAGGAAGAAAAGCATTTGCCGAGTATGTTGATGCTTTACAACACTACATAAACCGAAAATAAAGCCATGAACACAAACGAAACAATCGAACAGGAACGCGAAAAAGAGCTTTGGAAACAAGCCAAACGCCGCGTTGGTTTTCGCCGGCATCTTGCAGCCTACATTATTGTAAATAGTTTTCTTTGGGCAATGTGGTTGTTTACCGAACCCAGAATGGAAGATAAAGTTCCCTGGCCAATATTCCCGATGCTCGGCTGGGGAATCGGGCTTGCTTTTGACTACTACGGCGCTTACATGAGTAATGGATCCGATGCTGTGGAACGTGAATACGAAAAGCTGAAAAATAAATCGCGTTGATTATATCCTCTGCAAACCTTCGAGAGGTTTTAAAAAAACTTAAAACCTTCGAGGTTTTTGAAACCTCGAAGGTTTAAGCGAAGACCTCGAAGGTTTGTAGAGGAAACTGTTTTTGCTGCTGCATTTCCACTACCTCCTGCAGCAATTGCGGGAGGGGCCAGAAAATCATATCTTTCATTTTCCAAAATCCCCTCCCCGTATCATTTCAGAGAAATAACGATCTTTCAGCAATGAATAATCCTGATGTGCTGATTGTTGGTGCAGGCTGCACAGGCGTAATGGCTGCGCGCACGCTTGCCGATGCCGGTTTGCGCGTTCTTGTGCTCGACGGAGGCGTGCGTGATAATCATTACAGCGCCATTCAACCGCAGCAGGATTTTATTTCACTGCGCCGCAGCGACGAAGAGCAGCACCGCTATTTTCTCGGCGATGCATTCGAGAGTTTGCCGCAGGGCAATATCGGCACAGGTGCACAACTTACACCTGCGCGCCGCTACCTCATTGAGCATACAGAACGACTGCTGCCGCTGCTTTCGCAAAACTTCTCACCGATCGAAAGCCTCGCCGAAGGCGGACTAGGCGGCGGCTGGGGGCTTGGATGCTGCGTATTTTCAGATGCTGAACTGGAAGCCGCCGGACTTCCGACAACCGAAATGCAGCAGGCTTGCCAAACTGTTGCCAACCGCATCGGAATTAGCGGTAATAACGATGATGCTTCACCGTTTACCTTCGCGCATCTCCAAAATATTCAACCTGCAACTCCGCCTGATGCGCTTGCCTCAATTCTGCTGAAAAAATACGAAAGCAAGCGCACAGCTTTACAACAAAAAGGCTTTGCGCTGGGGCGTCCGGCGCTGGCGCTGCTCACACAAGATAAAGACCACCGCCGCGCAACTCAACTGCGCGATATGGAATTTTACGACAACCTCGGCGGCTCTGCCTGGCGGCCGCAGGTTGAACTGGAAACATTGCGCAAGCATCCCAACATCAGTATCGAAAATGGTTGGATGGCTACACGCTTTACGCACAATACCGAAGGCGTAACTACACAAGCCATAAACATCAGCAACGGCGAAACAAAAACCTTTTCTGCAAAACGTCTCGTGCTTTCGCCGGGTGTTCTGGGAACAGCACGCATTGTGCTGCGCTCGATGCCCGGCGGAGAAACAACCCAACTCCCGCTGCTCTGTAATCCATACACCTACATGCCTTGCATTGTTCCTTCGATGCTGGGGAAAAATATGAATACGCGCAATATTTCGTATGCGCAGTTATCATTATTTCATGATGCCGACGGAACACAGCGCGATGTGGCTATGGCCTCACTGTATACCTATCGCTCACTGTTACTTTTCCGCCTGCTGCGTGAAACACCGCTCAATTTCCGCGATGCAAGAATTTTGCAGCAATACCTCTTGCCTGCCCTGCTTATCGCCGGTATTCATCATCCCGAAACAAGCGGAAATGAACAATGGGTAAAACTCGCAGCATCTTCATCAACACCAACCGGCGATGTGCTTGAAGCAAATTACACGCGCAGCACCGAAAAAGAAAAACGTGTGCAAGAACGCGAACAGCTTTACGTAAAAGCATTGCGAAGCATCGGAGCATGGAAACTGAAAACCGTTCATCCCGGACATGGCTCCAGTATTCACTATGCAGGATGTTTGCCGTTTTCGGAAACTGAAAAACCATTTACGCTACACGCTTCAGGACGACTGCACGGCACAAGCAATGTTTATGTTGCTGATGGTTCAGGCTTTCGTTTTCTTCCGGCCAAAGGACTTACACTTTCACTCATGGCCAATGCGCACCGCGTTGCACAAAATGTAAGTAATCATGAGTGATGCTCCAGTAATTGTAATCACCGGAGCTACCGGTTTCATTGGCGCTGCAGCGGTGGCGCACTTTTCTGCTAAAGGCTTTACAGTAATTACAGCCGGGCGCAAAAAGCTGAATGGTTTTGAAAATATCCACTTTGATCTTACACATGAATATCCTGACGGAATAAAATTACCACACAACACACAACTTGTTTTGCACGCAGCTTACCTCACTTTGCAGCAAAACAAAAATGCGTTTGAATTGAATCTGAACGCAACGAGATTATTACTTGATGCTGCGAAAAAAGCAGAGGTCAAACAATTCATTTTTCTTTCCAGTCTCTCGGCGTTGCCCGATGCACGATCGGTTTACGGAAAGCAAAAATTTGCCTGCGAAAATCTTGTGCTGCAAAACGGAGGCTGTGTAGTTCGGCCGGGCTTGGTTATTGGTCGCGGCGGCTTGTTTGCTGCTATGCAAAAGCACATTGCTGCCGGCAAGCGCATTCCTCTTTTCGGCAAAGGAACACAGCCCCTGCAAACTGTTTTTATTGGTGATCTTTTGCTTGCAGTTGAAAAAATTATTGCCCAAAACCGCAGCGGAGTCTATACAATTGCAGTACAAGAATCTATTCCCTATCGCCGCTTTTTCGAGCTGATCGCTGAACATGGCGGTAAACCGGCAAACTTTATCAACCTCCCATTTGCGCCGGTAAAACTCTTGCTGCGCATTGCCTCGTGGCTTCACATTAATTTACCGGTAAGCAGCGATAATCTTGCCGGATTACAAACCATGCGGCACATCAATTCTGCTTATGATTTGAAAAAACTGGGAATTGAGTTAAAAGATGCTGCTGAGAGCATACAACTAATCAGCAAGTAATCAGGCTATTTTTCCGCCGTCAGGAACAACTCGATCAGGCCGCAACAAAATCACATCACCGCTGTCGCCCAAAACACCGAGCACAAGCACTTCTGAAATATAAGATCCAATTTGCCTAGGCGGAAAATTTACAACTGCTGTAACCTGTGTTCCGATCAGCTTTTCGGGAGTATATGAAACCGTAAGCTGAGCCGATGATTTCTTTATGCCCAATTCACCAAAATCAATCTGCAGCTTAATTGCCGGTTTCCGCGCCTCCGGAAATGCCTCTGCATGAATGATTGTTCCGATGCGGATATCCAGCTGTTCGAAATCGTGAATGGTGGCCATAGCACAAAAATAAAAAAGCGTTGGGTGGTTTCGACAAGCTCAACCACCCAACGCATTTAACTCTATACAAGTAATTTTTATCCTCCTGAGCGAAACCGAAGGGGATAAAAATTACTTGATTCCGAAAGCCTTTTTGAATACCGGAACAAGCTCAAGCTTTTCCCAGCCAAAAGTTTCGTATTTCTTGCCATTAACGGTTTTGATACCCGGCTTGCGACCCATGTGTCCGTAAGCAGCGGTTTCACCGTAAATCGGATTTTTGAGACCGAAACGCTTTACAATGGCAGCGGGTTTCATATCTACCAGCTTAGCAACTTTTGCAGCAATTTCGCCATCGCTGATTTTCACTTTTGATGTACCGTATGTATTTACATACAGGCCAACCGGCTCGGCAACACCAATAGCGTAAGCCACCTGAACCAGACACTCATCAGCAATACCAGCAGCCACTAAATTTTTAGCAATGTGGCGTGTTGCATAAGCTGCAGAACGGTCCACTTTAGAACTGTCTTTTCCTGAGAAAGCTCCGCCACCGTGTGCTCCGCGTCCGCCGTAGGTATCTACAATAATTTTGCGGCCGGTCAAACCGGTATCGCCGTGCGGACCGCCAATTACAAACTTGCCGGTAGGATTGATGTGGAACTTAATGTCTTTGCCAAACAGTTTCTGCACACGTGCAGGAAGCTGTTTTTTAACGCGGGGAACAAGAATATTGATGATGTCTTTGCGAATCTGATCAAGCATCTTTTTATCAGCCGCAAAATCATCGTGCTGTGTGCTCACTACAATTGTGTCGATGCGCAGGGGTGAACCATTGTCATCATACTCAATGGTAACCTGCGACTTTGCATCGGGACGAAGATACTTCATTGTTTTGCCTTCGCGGCGGATGGCTGCAAGTTCGCGCAGGAGCATGTGCGAAAGCTCAAGCGGAAGCGGCATCAGGTTATCGGTTTCGCGACAGGCAAAACCAAACATCATTCCCTGGTCGCCTGCACCCTGCTCGGCTTCTTTGCCGCGGTCAACACCCTGGTTGATGTCTGACGACTGTTCGTGCAGTGCATTCAGGATGCCGCATGAAATTGCGTCAAACTGGTATTCAGATTTGGTATAGCCGATGCGGCGAATCACATCGCGTGCAATTTCCTGCACATCCACTTTGCCTTTTGCTTCGGGAGTGGTTTTGATTTCGCCGCCGATCACTACAAGACCTGTGGTTACAAAGGTTTCACAAGCTACTTTAGCGTTGGGATCGTGGGTCAGAAATGCGTCGATAATCGCATCTGAAATCTGATCGGCCACCTTATCGGGGTGACCTTCCGAAACAGATTCGGAAGTGAAGAGATAAGACATTGACAGTTACGGATTTGAATTGGAGCGCTAAAGTACGATTTTTTAGCGTTCACAACATCTCGTTAAACTCTGCTTCACATTACCTCCTGTTATTGCGGAAACCGTTTGAAATAAGCATTTTTACACCATGAACAGACCTATTCTGTTGTTTTTGATTTTGATAATTCCCGGCGTTGCTGATGCGGCTAAATCCCCGCGCTGGAAAATGAAAGCCCCGCAAACTTCAGCAACCGGCATTGTTTACTCGATCGTCAAATCAGGAAAAGGTGAATTACCGGCCGACAGCAACCTTGCGATAATTGACTATGTCCGCTACGATCATGCACAAAAGCAAGCCATAGAAAGCACGCTGAAACAATTTCGCGGCGGCTATATGCTTGAGCTGAACGAAAAGCAAATTGATATCGGTTTCCGCAATGCTGTAAAACTACTGCGCAAAGGCGGTAAAGGATTTTTCAGCT
>CALRTD020000294.1:0-6093 GCA_943371015.1 Synechococcus sp. UW140
AGAAAATGTGACGAGTTTGGCCGGTGTACCTTCATGGATGCTGGTTTTGCTGCGGCGAATTCTTGACATCAGCGGAAAAAAAACTATTCAGGAAGTTTGGCCAAACCTCGAAGTATATTATCATGGCGGTGTTAGTCTTAGTCCGTACAAACAACAGTTCCGCGAAGTCATTGGCCGCGATCTGAATCTGCTGGAACTCTACAATGCTTCTGAAGGCTTTTTCGGCATACAGGATGAAAAAGGCGGCGATCTTTTATTGATGCTGGATTACGGCATTGTGTATGAATTTCTGCCCCCCGGCGAGTGGAACAAACCCGACGGAAAATCGTTGCTCCTGCCCGAAGTTGAACTGGGTGTGCAGTATGCACTTATCATCAGCACAACAGGTGGCTTGTGGCGTTACGATGTGGGCGATACAATTGAGTTCACGAGTCTTTCGCCCTATCGTTTCCGTATTACAGGACGCACCAAGCATTTCATCAATGTGTTTGGCGAAGAAGTAATGATCGGAAATGCCGAAAAAGCATTGCAAACAGCTTGCGAAAAAACAGGCGCAGTAGTTGGCGAATACACTGTTGCACCTTTATTCATGGACAGCAATGGTAAACAAGGCGCGCATGAATGGCTCATCGAATTTGTAACTCCGCCCGGCGATGAAGCCTACTTTACAGAATTGCTCGACAACGCGCTCAAAGCATTGAATTCTGACTACGAAGCCAAGCGCTACCGGAATTTTATTTTGCAGTTGCCCGTACTCCGGTCGCTTCCGCAAGGCAGTTTTTACAATTGGCTCAAGGCAAACAACAAGCTTGGCGGACAATATAAAGTGCCCCGTTTGGCCAATAACCGCAAAATAGCAGATAGTTTACTGTCGCTTGGCCAGAAGGCATTGTAGCCGGCACTGTTTTTGCTAACTTCACACTGATGAAACGCTTGCTGCTGTTTGCTGTGTTGCTGTTATCGCTGCTCTCGGCCAGTTCCGAACGTGCTGCGGTTATTGCTGAAAAATCGGATACACTTCTTACAGATCATCTCGGAAACTGTTACCTCGTTACTGCCGACCGAATCCGGAAGTTTGACTCACGCGGACAATTTCAAAAAGAATTCAGTAACAAAAATTTTGGCGCAATTTCTACAGCAGATGCCACTAATCCGCTACGGATATTGCTCTTTTACCGCGATTTCTCGCGCATACTTTTTCTCGACAATACACTTAGCCAAAACGGAGATGCAGTTCAGCTTGAAGCGCTCGGATATCCAATGACAACGCTGGCTGCAACTTCTTATGACAATGGTTTATGGATTTATGACCAGCAAAATTTTGAACTGATTCGTTTAAACAGAAACCTTCAGCCCGAACAACGCACCGGTAATCTCTCACAACAGTTAGGCATTGAACTTCGTCCTGATTTTTTGCTTGAAAAAGACAATAAGCTGTTTATGAATAATCCGGCTACGGGTATTCTGGTTTTTGATGTTTTCGGCACTTACTCCCGACAGATTCCACTGCCGGGTTTACATCGTTTTCAGATTGATGATGATGCTGTGGTTTGGTTCAATGCCGGGCAGTTGCACCGTTATGAAATGCTTACGCATGAAACATCTGTTTACGAGAAACCTGTTGATACCCTTGCCCGATCAATGCGAATTGAAAAACCAATTGTAGTCGTTCAGCGCAGCGATTCGGTGTTGATTTATCCGAGGAAATAATAGTTATCGGACATTTTTCAGAAATTCTTTCCGGCATTTGCAGAAAGATCGCAGAATCTGCTATTTTCGTTATCCATCAAAAACACCTGCACTATGCTCATTGACGAAGGAACAATTTACACACACGAATTTCGGTTCACACAAAAAGACGTAGAACAATTTGCCGCCGTAACCGGCGACAGTAATCCTGTTCACTTAGATGCAGCATATGCAGCCGGAACTATGTTTAAACGGCCCATTATGCATGGCTTTTTGGGCGGCAGCGTATTTTCAAAAGTATTCGGCACACTGTTTCCCGGCGAAGGCACCATATACCTGAAGCAAAGCATGGCCTTTATGCGCCCGATGTTTGTAGATACTGACTACGAAGTGCGCATGACGGTTAAAGAAGTAAACCGCGAAAAGCACCGTGCAACAGTTGAAACAATTATTGCTGATAAAAATACCGGAGATGTTGTAATAAGCGGTGAAGCAACGGTTATGAATGTAAACCGGATCTGATCAGCAACCAAAAAGCTGCGAGCCGAAATATAGTCCGACAAGCCAGAGTAAACCCTTGATCAGAAAAAATAAGAATGCGCCGATGGCTGCTGCTTTTTTCCAGCGACCACGGCGTTTTTCACGTTCTTCGGTTTGTTCAGGAAGTTGATTTGCCTCCATACTTTTTGAAAACCGTACTACCGGTTACCCAATTGCAAAGGTAAGACTGAACTCGGTTCCCACGCCGGTTTTCTTTTCAAGTTCGGCACCTAAACGGCGGCTGAGTTCTTCAACTAATTGAAGTCCTGACCCCTCGCCGTTCGAATCAATCCAAATTCCGTTGTCCTTTACAGTTATTACAACTGTATTCCCCCGCTGTACGAGGCGGAGAATGGTATACGGCTTTTCGGTTTCAGAAAAAGCATGCTGTCCCGAATTCAGCAGCAATTCATTTACAATTACTGCGCATAAAGTGGCTTTATTGAGTGGTAATATA
Organism: Synechococcus sp. UW140; assembly: GCA_943371015.1. Lineage (GTDB taxonomy): Bacteria > Bacteroidota > Bacteroidia > Palsa-965 > Palsa-965. The sequence continues at coordinate 2,687 of CALRTD020000294.1, forward strand.
CAATTATCAAGCTGTGTCGTTAAAACCGCATCTTCTCTGAACGCAAGCTGTTTTACACTTCCGGCCATATCAATCAGAAAATCACGAAAATTAATCTGGCTGATATTTTCTGATTGATACAGTTGCCGATGCAATTGGCTCAGGCTGGCAATACGGCCAATTAAATCATCAAACAGTTTTCGATGATGTTCATCAGTAGCACTGTCTCTTTTTAACCTGACCATATCTGTAATCAGGTTAAAATTATTTCTAACGCGATGATTGACTTCGCGAAGCAGCAATTTTTTCTCTGCCAGTGCCTCTTCCAGCTTTGTCTGCGCGAGGTTACGCCCATGTGTTTCTAATGCCTGCGCGAGCAGTTGTGCAATTGACAGGGCAAATTTTTGCTCGGAAACATCCCAGACCCGCATCCGGTTCAATTCTTCAAAACAAATAAGTCCGATCATTCGTCCGGCGATACGCACTGGAACATCGAGCATTGACTTAATGCCTAATTTTCGGATATAACTTTCAGAAAGTTCGCGGGTTTGATGATCGTTTTCAGAATCAACAGTTACAATAATATTTTCTGTCTCAATCAATGAAAAATATTGCGGGAGTTCTTCGCGACTGAGGATGATATTTTCAAGCACTGTGTCTGAAACGCGATCGTAATTCATAATGCTGCGTATAGCCGTAAACCCATCATCAATCATCCAGATATTGACTCGCTCAACATGGAGTGTTTCTGCAGATTTGGCAGCAATTTCGCGAAGCGCAGCCTGAAAATTGCCCTGCTGAAGTAAGGTTGAACGGGTGAGGTAATCTTCAGCATTTTTTTGCTTGTGCAACTTACTCCAGTAATCAACCGGCTGAGAAATATTGCGCACATAAACTGCCATTGATTCATCGCTGAGCTGAAACCGAATGATGCTGGCAGTAAACACACTTCCGTTCAGCCTGCACATTTGCCTGATTTCAGCACCCGAATCAACATTCATAGCTGCACCGGTTGATTCGAAAAGTATTTTGGGTAAAGGCTCAGGAACCTGCAATTCATCAAACGAACGCCCTACCAATGTTTCACCGAACAACTCCAATGCAGCAGGATTGGCATAAACAACAGCTATACTGTTATCAAGCAGCAAAACCGGCAGCGGCGAGTGCTGCAGTAAATGCAGTGAAAGGGATTCTGTCATTTAGGGCGTTTTTACTTTAAATACTGCGGTAAAAAAATTCAGATTTAAGTAATTTCGTCAACTACTTCAGGTAGTTTTTTCGAAGATACAAAAAACTGAATACGAGAGCAATGAATCACACGCTGAGCGACGGAACCTTAATCTGGTATGAACGATATGGTAAAAAAGATGCGAATATTTCACTCGTATTTCTTAACGGACTTTCGCAAAGTACCCTGGCATGGTCGGCTGTTGCACCTGCATTTTATGAGTTGTATGATGTGGTGCTTATCGATGTGGCCGATCAGGGCCAATCGGGCAGCAGCAAAGTATTCAGAAGTTATGATGACCATGCGGCAGATGTTGCTGAATTGCTTTTGCATCTCGGCATGCCGCCTGCACTACTCGTTGGTATCTCTTATGGCAGTGCAGTTGCACAGCATATACTCGTAAACCATCCAACACAATGTGCCGGTGCATTGCTGCTTTCAACGTTTGCACACAACACAGCTTTATTTGATGCCATTGGCGAAAGCTGGAAAGCGGCTTTGCTGTGCGGCAGCTATCCGCTTATGCTTGATGTGATGCTGCCTGTTGTGCTTGGCAAATCGTACTTCAATAAGCCGCTGATTCCGATTGCATCACTCAAAGAAAGCCGCGTTGCTGCTGATTTGCGCTCCGACCGTTTGCTGCGTTTAATGCAGGCCACCGAAACCCGCGGCGATTACAGAGAGAAGCTGAAAACGATAAACGTTCCGGTTAGCGTTGTGCAGGGCGCTGAAGACGTTTTGATTCCGCCTGATGTTGCAAAGCAGGTTGCCGATGCAATTCCGAATGCCACTTTTACGGTGCTCGAAAATGTTGGGCACACTTTAAACCTGGAAGCAATTCCGCAAACCATCCGTGCGCTGAAAATGCTGATTGACCGGATTGCTTAGAAGATATTTTATTGCGCAGCAGATTTGATTTTCCAGCCCTCCCGCATTTACTGCGGGAGGAGCCAAGCGGTGATGAACTGCACAAGAGGTTCGCTCCTGCTCTTTTGTCTTGGAGCTTGTTAAATTTCAAACTTCGATTTTGTTGTGACTCCTTTTCCCTCATCCTGCGTTACATTTCTTGTCGATATTGGTCTAATATCGGTTCAGGAAATGTTCGTGAATATCGAACGTTGAGCGTAATCCTACCTGATCGTATTCCGACTCCAGCCATTCATCGGCAATGCGGCGGCCTTCGGCTTTGAGGTGTTGCAAAAACTCCCACGAAGTGTTGAGTTTGCTCGAATAGCTGAGGTGATCGAGCGCCGAATAACCGGAAATACAGTGTACGAAAATCTCACGATTTTGCTCGGGCAATGTTACTCCGCGGCGAATAAGTTCGTTGCGGTAATGTACCATGTGCATTTCGCTGATGAGGCTGCTGTTGAAGCTAATTTCGTTTGCACGTTCAGAAATATCGCGTGCGTTAACCGGAAGTTTGTGAATATTGATCGAGTTAATTTTCACCAGCAGCACATCGTGCGTTTGGGTTTCGGCTATAAGCGGTGTGAGCGGCGGATTGCCCATGTAGCCGCCATCCCAATAATGCTCGCCATCTATTTCAACTGCCTGAAACAGCATAGGCAAACAGGTTGAAGCCAGCACAGCATCAACCGTAATTTCGCGGTTGTGAAACACGCGTGCGCGGTTGGTTTTCACATTCGTGGCGCACACAAAAAGCTTCTTGGTATTGTAATGCTGCAACTCGCGAAAATCAATCAGCTCGTTGAGAATGTCGCGGAGCGGATTGTAGTTGAACGGATTGAGCTGGTATGGCGAAAGCGATTGGGAAATAGCATTGTAAAACAAGTAGCCCGGCGAATTGTAGAGATTGCCGAAGTTGAGGTTGCTGTCCCACGGCGAGGGCTTGAACAGAAAGCTGCCGTATTGCGCCACTTTTTTCCAAAGCTGTTCGAGTAACTCTTTGGCTTTTTCGGGACCGCCGGTGTGCAAGCCGTAAGCAAGTGTAACTGCATTAACAGCGCCGGCACTGGTTCCGCAAATTCCTTCGGCTACAATCTCGGGCACTTCGAGCAAGCGATCCAGAACACCCCAGGTAAATGCACCATGTGCTCCCCCGCCCTGAAGGGCAAGATCAACATGCTTTACGGCTTTGTGTTTTGCGGGCATATAGTTTTTTGGAAGATGTAAAAGTACGGTTTATTGGCGGTTTGGCTTTATCAATAATTTGTGCATTTTAGTTAACAATGGAAGA
>CALRTD020000295.1:0-6079 GCA_943371015.1 Synechococcus sp. UW140
TTACAGACGATACGCGAATCAGGCACTGTGAACTGGTGGGGATGTTATTCGGAACCAGCCAGCTGTAAGAGGTGCCGGATACTGAGGATACAATTGTATTCCATGTGGTACCACCGTCGGATGAATACTCAATCCGATAGTTACCGGTAACGTTACTCGCCGACCAGCCAATTGTGTAGTTCGAACAACTGTTCCATGTTTCGCCGCCATTCGGTGAGTTTACACTGATAGACGAAACCGGAACTGCAATGGTAAAGTTCACATTGCTTACGTCGAAGGTTGTAGTTGGGTTGGCTGCATCTTTTACACGAACCAAACATTGTGCGCTCGGTGTGTTGGGAACTGTCCAGGTAAATGAACCGGTATTGTTTGTTGTGGCAGAAATAACGTTCCATGTAGCTCCATTGTCGGTCGAATAATCAATACCTACAAACGGGTTGGTTACATACTGACTTGTCCAGTTAATGCTGTATGAACTACCCACAAACCATGTTGTTGCGGTATTCGGACTGGTTACCGTAATAACGGGTGTAGGTGCGAGAATGGTAAATGTATTATCGCTGATATCGCTGCGGCAGGTGTTGTTATAATCACTTACTCTGATCAAACATAAACTGCTGGGTACGTTGGGCAATGTCCATGTATAAGTTGCCGGACTTGATGCTGCATATTGTCCGTTTACAATGGTTGTCCAGGTTGTTCCGTTGTTGGTTGAGTATTCAAGGTTAAAATAGTTGCCTGTACCACTGAACACCCATGAAATTGTGCGGGTTGCAGGGTTACCTACCTGCCAGTTTTCACCACCGTTGGGCGATGTGACAACCACATACTGCACCTGATTAATGGTAAAGGTTGCATTACTTACATCAAACACAGTGGGGTTGCTTACCGATGAAACACGAATCAAGCACTGAGCACTTGTAGCAATGGTATTGGGAACCTGCCAGGAATAGGTAGATCCGGAAACGCTGCTTACAATAGTTGTCCAGCTTCCGCCATTGTTTACCGAATATTCAATCGCGTAGTTTCCGGTAACAAAGGTATTGCTCCAGTTAATGTTGTAGTTCTGACAACTATTCCATGTTTCGCCGCCGTTGGGTGTAATTAACGTAATGGTGGGAACAGGAACAGCAATGGTAAAGTTTACGTTGCTGATATCGAATGTGCTTGGGTTGGCGGCATCCTTAACACGCACTCGAGCCTGACTGCTCGGGGTATTGGGAACGGTCCAGTTGAAGGAGCCACTGTTGTTGGTTGAGCTGGTAATTATTGTCCATGTTGTTCCGCCATCGGTAGAATAATCAATGGCTACAAACGGGTTAGTAACATACTGGCTTGTCCACTGAATCGTGTTTGAATAACCTACATACCAGGTTACAGCAGTGTTCGGGCTGGTTACTGTAATAACGGGTACCGGAGCAATAATGGTAAAGAGGTTATCGCTTACATCGGCCATGCAGGGGGTGTTGTTATCGCGCACCCGAACCAAACACTGTGAGCTTGGCGCGTTGGGCAGAGTCCAGTTATAGCTACCGCTGGTGGCCGAAACAGAGCTGCTGATTACCGTCCATGTATTCCCTGCATCTATCGAGTATTCAAGTGTTACCGTTGAACTGGTTCCGCTGGCTACCCAGGTAATTTGCTGTACAGCGGGGTTACCAACCTGCCAGCTTTCGCCACCGTTGGGCGAAGTAACCCGAACTGCTGCATTAATTGTAAATACGGCATTGCTCTGGTCAATAATGGTGTTGCTGTAGCTGTCGTAAACACGAATCAAACAGTTTGTTGATTGTACGTTGGGAACGGTCCAGTTTACACTTGTTGCACTTAAAAATGTTGCTATTGAAGCCCAGGTTACACCGCCATTGGTCGAGTAATCAACATTGTAGAAACCGGATGTACTGGTTGCCGTCCACGAAATCACGCGCTGTGTACACGATGGCCATACTTCACCGCCATTGGGAGAAGTAACGGTAATCGCTGATACCTGAATGGCGATTGTGAAATTGACGTTGCTGATATCAAACGTTGCCGGGTTAGAAGCATCTTTAACACGAATGCGGGCCTGACTGCTTGGGGCATTGGGAACCGTCCAGTTGTAGCTGCCGGTATTGTTTACTGAAGTGGTAATCACATTCCAGGTTGTGCCACCGTCTGTAGAATAATCAATAGCGACAAACGGATTGGTTACATACTGACTTGTCCACTGAATGGCATTGGTAAGCCCGATATACCACGTTACTGCTGTATTGGGACTGGTTACGGTTATCTGCGGTGTTGGGGCTGCTATTGTAAACAGGTTGTCGCTTATATCAGACATGCACGAAGTAACGTTATCGCGCACACGAATAAGGCATTGTGTACTTGGGGTGTTGGGCACAGTCCAGTTGTAACTTCCACTGGTTGCTGAAACCGAACTGCTGATTACGTTCCACGAACTGCCAGCATTTGTAGAATACTCAATGGTAACGGTTGAACTTGTACCACTGACGACCCAGGTAATTTGCTGCACAGCCGGGTTGCCCACTTGCCAGTTTTCGCCGCCGTTGGGCGATGTAACTCGTACGGCTGCGTTTATGGTGAATACAGCATTGCTCTGGTCAACAATGGTATTGTTGTAGCTGTCAATGACCCGAACCAAACAGTTTGTTGACTGTACGTTGGGGAGAGTCCAGCTCAAACTTGTTGCATTCAGAAACGTTGCAATTGAGGCCCAGCTTACACCACCGTTGGTCGAGTAGTCAACATTGTAAAATCCGGAAGTGCTTGCCGCATTCCATGTAATGGTTCGCGATGTGCAAGACGACCACGTTTCTCCGCCGTTTGGAGATGTTACAGTTATTGACTGCGCGTGAACAACCGAAGTGAGTCCTGCAAAAAACAGAACAAACAAAAACAAAATTTTTTTCATCTGGTATACTGTTGATGGGGTATTTTGCTTAGAGAAGGGGCAAAAATTACAGGCTGCAAAGGTAACTCAATACAATGAAAATACAAGAGAAGAAACAGCTATCCTTGATTCAATTATGGTGCAATTTGCACTACAAAATCAGATGCATTTCCTTGAATTCAACGTATATTTTCAGTCAGCGAAGGCAGGAGCAGTGGACAAACAATATCATTTAACTGCTTTGTAAGAAGATAATACTCCGGTAAGCGATTGATGTTAAATGAATGAGCAGCAGGTACAATAAATGCAATTCTGAACAAGCTAAAAATCGATTTTTAACTCACAATCAGTTACTTAACTCCTTTATAGTCTTTGGGTACGTCAAAAACTGTTGTTGAAATCCCTTTTTTCTCAATTCGTGTTACTTCCATACGACCAACCTCTTTACCCGCGGCATTGTATTTTACAGCCAGAAAAGGAAGCGAACCGTCTTTTACCTGCAGAGCAAGATAGTGTGTCGAAAAGTCTTCCCGACGATTGAGCAGTTCAAGCATTGGAACAAAAAACATGAATCTCCCGGATGAAACATAGTAATGTATTGATGAATTATCGGTTGTATTTTTAACTACATGCTTGTTGCATTTGTTCCCAAAAAAACTCTTGCTTTCTTTGGTGCTTACAACCGTAAGTGATGCGGGAGCTACAGGTTTTCCGGTATTCCCGAGCTGTGTCCATTCTTTTTTGGCGTGATTGATGAAGATGCACGAACCGGCTTTCAAATTGAGCAGGTAGCTTCCAAAAATAGTGTGCGAACGTGTCTTGATTTCATCAACACGTACCTGATCATCTTTTACTGTGTAAACGAGATTTACAGAATCGCCCGGCTGCTGTTTTTTGAATTCAATGATACCCTCGAAACTCTGTGCGCCGGCCAAACCTGCAAAAAGTGTGAAGCATAGCGTATATAGTTTTCTTAACATAGCGAAGGTGCATACATTTACTAAAAACGAATTTACAAAATCAATTATCGGAAAGATACCCATTTATTTGCTGTAAATCAGTTGCAAATCGTGCGCGTGTCAACTTATCTTCGGGAAATGAGTGAACACCACGAAACCGGAAACCAGGGAGAAGCGCTTGCTGCTGATTACCTCAGACAGCAAGGTTTTGAGATTTTGCACACCAACTGGCGGTTTCTTCACCTTGAAATTGACATTGCAGCCCGCCACGGTAATTTTCTGGTAATCTGCGAAGTAAAAACCCGTGGCTCTGATGCCTGGGGTGAGCCCGAAACTTTTGTCAGCAAAGACAAACAGCAAAAACTGGTGCGGGCAGCCGGGCATTACCTGGAGCAAAACAACCTTGACCTCGAAGTGCGCTTTGATGTAATTGGCATACTCGGTAAAGACCAGAATGCCCGCATCCGCCACATTCCCGATGCGTTTCAGCCGCGTGTGAAATAAACTTGGATGTTTAAAAAATCATCGGTAATCTGAGCGCTGAGTTTTTTCATTCTCTTCGCGAAAAGAGCCGCGCATAACTACACTGTCGCCAAATTCAACTTGAGAAGAACACTAACGCCTTATCGAATCGTTCCTAATTCAGCTAAAAGTAAAACTGATGTTTTGAACAATAATACTGGTTTATCACATACTAAAAAACGCACAAGCACGTTAAAGCAAAATTCTCACCAATCACCCGTAAAAACCGCTACCACAGTGAAATTATCGTACCTGCTTCTCACACTATCCTTACTCACCTCACTGTTCAACAAAGCATCGGCACAGCCCGATACAATTATTGCATACAGCATAAATACGCAAACGATTGATACAATATTACCGGTAACATTCAATCCGAACACCACTTTCGACAATACTCAACATTCTGTTGGCTCTCTCGGTAATCAGATTCCGTTAAGCTTAACTCCACCCACTACAAACCTGTTCAGCAACACAAATTTCAGTGATATAGCAAGGGCCGAACTTTTTTTCAATGTAACCGACTATCCTGCACGAACCGCTGCCCGGTTATTTTATTACAATAATAACGTGTTGTCTGGCTGCTGCTCAGGGATAATGGTAAGTAAAGATTTTGTACTTACTGCCGGACATTGCGTTTTTAATAGTTTCAATCAAACCTGGAGCTACGACAGTATGCTGATAGCCCCTGCCTATAACAACGGAATATTTCAGCCATCGCTACCCGTTTCTTTGGTTGAAAAAGTGTACCTCTTTAAAACCTATTACGACAACAACGGCTGGGATGATATTGCACTTTTGCAGCTAAAACAGCCAATAGGACAGCAAACAGGTTGGGTAGGAATGGCATTTAGCACGGATACCAGTTATTTTACAGGCCGTGTATTTCATAAATTCAGCTATCCCGGTACTGTGAATCCTTTTGACACCACAAAAATCTATAATGGCGATACTCTTTATTACAACTATGGATACATCAATAACTTACCTCCTGACAATATAGGCGTAGTCGGGCCGCAGGTACAGGGCATTCCCGGACAAAGCGGAAGCTCTCTTTTCTATACCGATAATGTTGACTACTATACTTTTGGTGTACTTAACTTTAGTACTCAGTACAGACATTATAAGATAAGTCAGAATGTATTTTATCAGTTAAAAAATATTGTTGAGAATTATGCTACAGGTGTTACCGAGACTTCCGCAGATGAAAATAAATTAAATATTTATCCTAACCCAACGGGTTCTTACGCAACAATACAGCTCAGCAAAGCTGTTACACATGCCCATTTATCTCTATTTAATGCTACCGGAGAAATCGTAAGAGAACTACAAAATATTTCAGGACAGGAAATTATACTGTCTCGCGAAGATTTACCCGAAGGTGTTTATTTCATAAGACTTACACAGGATGAAAAGGTAATTACCACAGGCAATCTGATCATTGCCAACTGAAAAAAACATCCTGTTAGATGTGCTGAATAATTGCATTCTCTTTTTGAAATAATTAAACAGAAATTCCTTTGACCTGCGCTGCTGTAATACCGCGTGTGCGGTAATCACGGCCACGACAAGATTATGCACTATCGTATTCATCAATAAAATAATTATACCGGTTTTTCAAAAAGCGAAGGTGGCGTTTATCGTCTTCCTTTTCCTTACGGATAGAATCGCTCATTGTCACATTTCCTCCAAACTCTGACCAGTGTAT
>CALRTD020000296.1:0-6079 GCA_943371015.1 Synechococcus sp. UW140
CACTCATCAGATACACCGGCACATAACCCAGCAGCAAAACTACAATGCCCGAATACATGAGCATTACAGCGCCCGGCCAGTGCATGAATTTGAAACAAGTGCCAACACCAAGCAAAATACTTCCTGCAGCACCGATTACGGCCAGTACAGTATTTCGGTTCGATACTTCGCCTGTTTTGTAGCGGTGAATAAAAAACACCGGCGTAAACAATGCAGCCAAAACAAATGTGCCCAGCAGCAACAAAATATTGGCTCCCGGCCAGTGCATGAATTTGAAGGTTGAGCCGGCAATGATAAATGCACAACTCAAAAACCCGGTAATCCGAAGTGTTTTGTTCATGGTATTTTTTTGAAGGATTTGAATCAGTTCTGTGGTTTCTTCCTGCAGCGGAAGAAATTCAAACTCACCAAACTCGCGGATAACGTTGCGGTATGCTTCTCCGAAATCTTTTCCAGAATGATCTGTTTCCAGCATGCAGCAGAGATGATCGAGCAGCCCATCTCGCAGCGAAGTCATGGAAACTCCCCGCTGCTGCAAATCGGAACGGATAAACTCAACCTGTTCGTCGCTGATTTCCATAGCAATCAGGAAAGTCCGGGGTTGAGATCAAGCAGAATACTCATGGTGCGGATAAAATCATTGAACTCACTCACTTTCTCGCGAACCAGATTTTGTCCGGGAGTGGTGAGTGAATAATATTTCCGCACCCGTTTTCCGATGCTTACTGTTTCGGTAATCACCACGCCCTCGGCTTCCAGCTGATGAAGCAAAGGATAGAGTGCGCCCTCTGTAATGATGATTTTCTCGGCAGTAAGTTCTTTTACACGCTGCGTAATTTCGTAACCATACATTCTCTCCTGCTCCGAAAGAAGTTTGAGTACAATCGTTTTCAGCGTGCCGCGAATCAGTTCATTTGAATACATAACGCAATGATACATTAGAATCTTATGTATGCCAAGACAAATGCATAAGATTCTAATGTATTAAATTGTAAAAACATGATTATCTGACTATTAAATTTATAGTTAGAGCCAAAAGCTTAATGCTGAACAATCAGCGGCAAAACGGAAGTTCCGTTGGAGGCAGAAAGCTGAACATAATAATTACCGGCAGGCAAGGCAGAAACATCGAGCTGGTGAGTTCCCGAAAAATCAAGGCTTTCGGTCAAAACCGGCTGCCCGGAATTGTTGAGTAGGTTAACGGCAACCGGCCCCGAAGCTATATCAGCTGTATAACTTAGTGTTACGGGTCCGGAAGCGGGATTTGGGAAAACCTTGTGCAGTTGTAAAACAGCAGGTTGTTGGGTCTGTTTGCCTTTTCCTTTCAAAACTAATGTAGTTGCACCCGCGGCAACCAAAAATGCAGCACTCCCCCAATACCATGCAGTTGAAGGTTTTGGGGATCCGGCAACAATCACTTTATCGGCAACCTGCAAAGCAGCTAGTTCACGCTCTTTTTCCTGAAGTCTTTTCTGAACTGCATCAGGTAAAATAAACGTCGGAAGTGTTGCAAAAAGTGAATCATCACCTAAAAGAAAGGTAAGTACGGTTTGCCGTGATGTATCAGCACTGCTTAATCCAGGCGATATATAGCTGAGTTCATACACAGATAAAATACGCTCGCTTATTTTTTTGTAAATGCTTTTTACCTGTCTCGAATCTTCAGTAAAAAAAGCCTCTCCTCCTGTTTTTGAAGCCAATTTTCTTAGTACGGGCTTATTCACATCGCCCAACCCGATTACATAAACCGGTACATTGGCTTTCTGAGCCCGGTTAATCAATTTATTTAGAGAAATGCGGGAACTGTTATCTTCTCCATCAGTAAGCACTACTATTGCGCGAATCCCCTTTTCTTTTTCCAATTGTCTAAGTGCCGCATTTACTCCATCATAAATTGCAGTCCCACCCGTTGGTCCCATTTGTTTGATAGCCTGAATAGCATTACTGTAATTAACAGACGGCTTGCGAATAATATCGGGTGTATCATCAAAACCAACTACTCCGGCTTTATCTAATCCGGGTGTAAGTGTTTGCAAAAAACCTAATGCACCTTTTCGGGCATGCCAAATGGGTGGATGGTATTCAAAAGGCGGATCGGGCAATGAACGTGTAATGACTATAGAATCACTATCTATACTCCCTCCCGATAGTTCACGTACGGTTAATGAATCCAAGACCATCAGCGAATCAGGAACACTTGCTGCCCATGTCTGCCATTTTTCATCAGTCTGCATCGAGCCTGAGTGATCCAGAACCAGCATTATGCTTACTCCCTCTGCTTCACTCAAAGGACGGAAATGAGTTATAGTTGCCGGTAAACCGTTTTCAGTTACTGAGATCTGATCTTTTTTAAGCGAAAAAACAGGCTTGCCCGAAGCTGTTTCTGCCTTAAACAACATAGAAACAGTTGGAAATGAATCTGGTAAAAGCCTGTAAACAGTTAAATGGGCTGAATCAGCTGTTACTGATCCCTGCAACTTATCTTGTGCATGGAGAAACTGTACAGCAAAAGCCAGAAGGGGAAATAGTATATAGCGTTTCATAAACGGTGTTTTCTTCTTAATTCCCAAAGGTTGAAAAAGGTAACCCTCCGAAAAATAATTTTGCTTTTTTTCACACTTCAATCCCTCCCAAGATTTGTTAAACCTCATTGTTCATACTTTTTAATCCTTCTCAACTACTGGTTTTGAGCATTCTGTGACAGGTAATACATTCTGTTCATCTCTTTTCAACAAAACAAACCCAACGGGTGTTATCTTTCGTAAGTTTTGTGTGCAATAAAGCCAGTCTCGAAACCGACTTCAGGTTATGTCAGGATACCGTTTCTCGAAATTTTCTAAAAGTGATGAGCGCCCGCCGTTCGAAAAGCTGTTCGATATTTTTCGCGAACTGCTTACGCATACTTCGGGCGATGTAAACGAAGCCCTTTCGTGGATGAATGAGCTGGATCGTGAGTACAAACTCACCGACGCTAACTACGGCATGGGCGATTTTATCGAAGATCTAAAGAAACGCGGCTATCTCCAGGAAAATCCGCAGGACGGCAGCTTTGCCATTACGTCAAAAATGGAGCAAAGCATTCGCCAAAGTTCGCTCGACCAGATTTTCGGGAAGCTTCGGAAATCGCGCACACGGGGCAACCACAAAACACCGTTCAGCGGCCGTGGCGACGAAATGACCAGCGACCGCCGTCCGTTTCAGTTTGGCGATGCGCCAGAGCAGATAGACATGACAACGAGCATGCGCAATGCACAAATCCACCACGGTGCCGGCGAGTTTGCCATGAGTGAAGACGATCTAGAAATTATTGAGCAGGAGCATAAAACGCAGACATCAACCGTGCTCATGATCGATATTTCGCACTCCATGATTTTGTATGGCGAAGACCGTATCACACCTGCAAAAAAAGTAGCCATGGCATTGGGTGAACTCATTACCCGCCGCTACCCAAAAGATACGCTTGATATAATTGTGTTTGGCAACGATGCCTGGCAGATTGAACTGAAAGACCTGCCCTATTTGCAGGTTGGACCTTATCACACCAACACCGTTGCCGGACTCGATCTGGCAATGGATATTTTGCGCCGCCGGAAAAATCCGAACAAACAGATTTTTATGATTACCGACGGCAAGCCAAGCTGTCTGAAACAAGGCGAAGAATATTACATGAACAGCTTTGGCTTGGACCGTAAAATTGTGGCACAGTGTCTCAACCGCGCACATGCCTGCCGCCGCGTTAATATCCCCATAACCACATTTATGATTGCCAAAGATCCTTATCTCCAGCAGTTCGTAGAAGAATTTACAGATGCCAATCAGGGCCGTGCCTTCTACACATCGCTGAAAGGTTTAGGCGATTATATTTTTGAAGACTACACCACCAACCGCCGCAAACGCGTAAGATAAATTATGCAACCAACACCCGAAACCGATTTCGAACTTGTTGCCGACGGACCTATCACCAATGCATTCAGGCAGGCCGGGATAACACGTTTCAACGAAGCCGTTAAAAAAGTTCGCGGATTACTTTTTGCACGCATTTCAGACCGCAACAAACCCGAACTTGTACTTACCGAACAGTGCGGCACCTGCTCAACAAAACATAAACTTCTGTGCCAGCTTGCCCGCGAACAAAACCGCAACGATGTGCAATTGATGGAGGCCATTTTTAAAATGAGCGAACTCAATGTACCCGGAATCGGCGCTGTACTTGAGCCTTACGGCTTAACATACATTCCTGAAGCACACAATTACATCCGCATAGACGCAGCTGTTATTGATGCCACAACAGAAGCACTGCACCTTGATTTTGCACGCGACGTTATTGAGGCTCAGGAAGTATCAATGAACCGCAGTGTTGAAGAAAAAGAAGCCGCACACAAAAACTTTCTGAGCAGGTGGCGCGAAAATTATGCACCTGCCTCCCGCTATACAACCGAAGAACTCTGGAACATCCGCGAAAAGTGCATTGCTGCAATTTCGCAATAAAGCTACAACTGTGAACAACGCACCTTCCATCCATACACTCGGCGAACTCATTGCCGCAGGTTACACCTCAAAATCAATCAAGCAGGAACTCAGAGATAATCTGATTGCCCGCATGAAAGCCAAAACACCGCTTTTCGATGGCATTATCGGCTATCAGGATACAGTAATTCCGGATCTGGAACGCGCCCTGCTTTCGAAACACAACATCAACTTACTGGGCTTGCGCGGACAAGCCAAAACCCGCATTGCGCGGCTCATGGTAAACCTGCTCGACGAATGGATCCCGGTTGTGCAGGGCTCCGAACTCAACGACGATCCGCTGCAACCGCTCTCGCGCTATGCCCGTGATCTGGTGGCCGAAAAAGGCAATGCGACACCAATCGAGTGGCTGCACCGCAGTGAGCGTTTTGCGGAGAAATTAGCCACACCCGATGTTTCTGTTGCCGATTTAATTGGTGATGTTGATCCGATTAAAGCCGCCAATCAAAAACTCAGTTACAGCGATGAACGGGTTATCCACTACGGCATTATTCCGCGCGCCAACCGCTGCATATTTGTGATCAACGAATTGCCCGATTTGCAGGCACGCATTCAGGTTTCGCTGTTCAATATTCTGCAGGAAGGCGATATTCAGATTCGCGGTTTCAAGCTCCGGCTGCCGCTGGATATTCAGTTTGTATTTACGGCAAATCCGGAAGACTATACCAACCGCGGTTCTATTGTAACACCGCTCAAAGACCGCATCGGCAGCCAGATCTTAACGCATTACCCGAAAGATCTGGAAACCGCCAAACAGATTACGCTTCAGGAAGCCCGTCAGCGACCCGATGCAGCAGCCGTTGTACATGTTCCCGATGCCGCGCTGAGCATTCTCGAACAGATTGGTTTTGAAGCCCGCGAAAGCGAGTTTATTGATGCCAAAAGCGGAGTTTCGGCACGCTTGAGCATTTCGGCTTTTGAGAATTTAGTGAGTGCTGCCGAGCGCCGTGCACTCATTAACGGTGAATCCGAAACCATGATCCGCCTTACTGATTTTGCCGGCATTATTCCCGCCATCACCGGTAAAGTGGAAATGGTATATGAAGGCGAACAGGAAGGAGCAGCAGGTGTTGCACAGCATCTTATCGGAAAAGCAATACGTACACTGTTTCCCACCTATTTCCCCTCGCCCGAAAAACTCAAAAAGAAAACCGATACAAGTCCGTATCAGCCTATCATCGACTGGTTTGGCGAAGGGAATTCGCTGGAACTGCACAGCGATATGCCCGCCCGTACATTTGCCGCCGCATTGAGTGTGGTTGATGGTCTTGATGAATTAGTGACCAAACATTACCCAACTGCCGATGCTGCTCAGAAATTATTCCTGATGGAGTTTGTGCTGCACGGGCTTTCCGAGTTTTCGCGGCTCAGCAAAAATCCGATGACATCGGGTGCGAAGTTTGGTGATTTGATGGGAGCTATGCTGGGAGAGTAAGCCGGCTGCGCCAGAATGATTTCCCGGCTTCGCCGGAATGATGAGTGCAAAATGTAAAGTGTAAGGTGTTTCTTCGGCTTTGCGGGTGTGTGTAAATGAAGTATTACGCAAAAAGTT
>CALRTD020000297.1:0-6072 GCA_943371015.1 Synechococcus sp. UW140
TCAGGATGTTAATAACACCGCAACACCTCTTTTGCTCCGCGAAGCACATGAACAAGTGCTGCTCCCGATGATTAATGAAACCCTGGCGATACTTGAAAAGCAGGCCAATGAATGGGAAAACATCCCGATGCTTGCCCGCACACACGGACAGCCGGCCTCACCTACCCGCCTTGGAAAAGAAATCCGCGTGTTTACTGAGCGACTTCGCGCACAGCTTGAGTTGCTGGCGGCTGTTCCGTTTGCAGCAAAATTTGGCGGCGCAACAGGCAACTTCAATGCGCACCATGTTGCTTATCCGCAGATTAGCTGGAAAAATTTTGGCGACAGCTTTGTCGCCTCGCTTGGTCTGAAGCGATCGCACCCCACTACACAAATTGAGCATTACGATCATCTCGCCGCCTATTTCGACGGGCTGAAACGTATCAACACCATATTGATTGACCTCAGCCGCGATTTTTGGGCGTACATCTCTATGAATTATTTCCGCCAGCAAATTAAAGCCGGCGAAGTAGGTTCATCGGCCATGCCGCACAAAGTAAATCCGATTGACTTTGAAAATGCGGAAGGCAACTTCGGTATTGCCAATGCCCTGTTTGAGCACCTCAGCGCCAAACTGCCGATTTCACGCCTGCAGCGCGATCTTACTGATTCTACTGTGCTCCGCAATGTTGGCGTTCCGGTAGCGCATACCGTTATTGCACTGAAATCGCTGCAAAAAGGGTTGGGCAAAGTGCTGCTCAACGAAGCCGTGCTCCATGCCGACCTCGAAGCCAACTGGGCCGTTGTAGCCGAAGCCATTCAAACCATTCTCCGCCGCGAAGGCTATCCGCAGCCTTACGAAGCACTCAAAGGCCTCACCCGAACCAACGAAGCCGTTACCGCACAAACGATCTCAGCGTTTATTGATACGCTTGAAGTAAATGATGCTGTGAAAGCTGAACTAAAAGCGATTACGCCTTTTAATTACACGGGGATTTAACACATGTTCGTCTCCGGCTTCACCATCGTTCGCAATGCCGTCCGCTTCGATTATCCGGCGGTTGAAGCCATACGTTCCATCCTTCCGCTTTGCGATGAAGTAATTGTGGCCGTTGGAAATTCAGACGACACTACGCTACAACTCATCCAAAGTATCGGCGATCCGAAAATCAAAATTATAGAGACTGTTTGGGATGATTCCCTCCGCGAAGGCGGTCGCGTGCTGGCTGCTGAAACCGATAAAGCCTACGCCGGAATTTCGCCTGGTGCCGATTGGTGCATTTACATTCAGGCGGATGAAGTGCTTCACGAAGCCGATTATCCCGCCATTCGTGAAACCATGCAACAATGGAAAAACGACCGCAGTGTGCAGGGCTTACTTTTTAACTATCGGCACTTCTACGGTTCTTATGATTACGTGGGCAATTCGCGGCGCTGGTACAGAAATGAAATCCGCATCGTACGAAAAGCTGATGATATTCGCTCGTACCGAGATGCGCAAGGTTTCAGAACTACGGCAAATCAAAAGCTGCGCGTAAAACGTGTGAACGCAACCGTAAATCATTACGGATGGGTAAAACCGCCCGAAGCACAGCAAGCCAAACAACAATCGTTTCACAAAATGTGGCACGATGATGAATGGATGAAACGCAATGTGCCGCAGGTCGATAAGTTTGATTATTCGCAGATCGATTCACTTGCACACTTCACCGGAACACATCCGAAAGTGATGCAGGAACGCATCAACAAACAGAACTGGGAATTTACATTTGATCCCACAAAACGGCGGATGAGTTTAAAAGTAAGTGTGCTTATGTTTATCGAACGGCTCACCGGATGGCGTGTTGGTGAATATAAAAATTACACAATTTGTTAACCTGAACACTTCCCGTTACAGTGACCTTACGTTAAAATAAACTCGCTGTAAATAGTTTACACAGGAAGTACATTTTAGACATACATACATTAAAATAAGAATTGCTGTAACTGCAGAAAACACCACTATGATTGTTACTTACAAGCACTTGCACACAATACTTATCAGAACTTTAAAATTCATAATCTTTTCCGATTGAGTTTACCTCTGTTCATGTTGCCGTAATAAGGCCGCGATAGTTTTGCACCAAATACTACACACATGAACATGAAACTACACATCACTGCTTTTGCAGTAATGCTAGCAGGAGCAGCCTCAGCCCAGGCAAGTCTTCAGCAACATTCCGTTACACCACCCCTCGTAACGCTTAACACCACTGCTTTTCCGAGCACACAGGTTTATGGCCTCATCGGCAGCCGCGATTCGCTGGTTGCTTCTCCGGGTTATCGCTTTGGTGGTTCGGCTGATGGTGCCGGTGTACTTCGCAACAACGACGGCACTTACACCATCGTTGTGAACCACGAAGACAACTTCGCGGTTTCGCGCCTTATGCTCGACAGCAGTTTCCGTCCGGTTACCGGCGAATATCTGCTGAATTCAAACGCTGGTATGTGGCGTCTTTGCTCAGCTACACTTGCAACACCTCAGGAGCATGGTTTCGGCCCCGCATTCCTTACCTGCGGCGAATCAGGTGTTGAGTCGATGACACACAGCGTAAATATTTTCGCTAACCCGATCACCGATTCACTCACTGCAGCCAACTCAACAGTTGCACGCGGTCTTGGCCGTTGGAGTGCTGAAAATGCTGTTCCGCTGCCTGCTGCTACTTACAACAAAACAATCATCATCATCGGCGACGACGACAGCGGCCCGAATGGTGGTCAGGTTGCGATGTATGTAAGCAACAACATTGGTGATCTCAACAACGGTAAAGTATATGTATTGCGCCGCACCGATCTTAACCAGCGCGAACGTTCAATTGTACCGGGACAAACCTATCAGGTAGAATTTGTTGAAGTACCCAATGCTTCAACACTTACCGGCGCGCAGATTGACGCATACAGCAGCCAGACACTGAACTGCATCGAGTTCCAGCGTGTAGAAGATATTGACTACCGCAAAGGCGGACCGAATGCTGCCCGCGAAATCTACTTCAATGCTACAGGCGCAGCTTCAGCCGATTCTATTGACCGCACAGTTTGGGGACGTGTTTACCGACTCATCCTTGATCCCAATGATCCCCTGCGCGGTACACTCGAATGCATTATTGACGGCGATGATAAAAGCACAAGCAATCCTTACCGCGCTCTTTATCAGCCCGACAATATCTGCGTAACACAAGATTATGTATATGTACAGGAAGATCCGAACGGTTATTCTTACGCCGCTGCTCTGCCTTATGTACATGATGCACGCATTTACCAATACGATATTCAGACTGGTACTTTTGTACAATTCATTGAACTTGATCACCGCCGCAGTGCGGTTGACAGTGCAACCTACAACCGCAACAGTGCAGGAACAGCATTCTCGCGCAGCGGAACAGGTAGCTGGGAGTTTGGTGCTATGATTGACCTTACAACCGTTGACATTCCGAATGCATTTTTGATCTGCCTCCAGCCGCACACCTGGCGCTATCCCGAATTTTCGGGTGTTGACGGCGGTACACTTCGTCCGAACGAAAAGCAGGGCAGTATGTTAATCACGGTTACCAACGTGCCCCGTGTAAAAATTACAACTCCGGTAGTAGTTACCGATACCGTTTGCAATGGTAATACTGCAGTGTTAAGCGCAACCGGAGGTAATTCATACTGGGCTACAAACGGAACACGTTACCACTGGTACACCCAACCCAGCGGTGGAACACCGGTATTTACTGGTTCTACATTTAACACTCCTGTACTCACAACCAACGTTACTTACTACGTTGAAACTGAAGTTGACGGAGTTGTTGGCAGTTCACGTACACCCGTTGCTGTTAGCGTTAACCAGACACCTGCTCAGCCTGTAATTAACCAGAACGGAACTGTACTTGTATCAAGTTCAACTACAGGTAATCAGTGGTACCGTAATGGTGTAATCATTCCAGGTGCTGTTACTCCTTCAATTGTAATCACACAAGATGGTTACTACTCTGTTGTAGTAACTCTGAACGGTTGTCCGTCGCCTGTTTCTAATGAAATTTTCATGAACGTAACTTCGGTTGAAGAATCAGCACTGCTCAATAATGTGCGTGTATTCCCCAATCCGAACGAAGGAACATTCACCATCAATTTCAACAGCGAGCCTTCAGAAAATTTCAATGTTGAAGTTGTAAATAGCATCGGTCAGGTTGTATATACCGAAAAAGTGGCCAACTTCAATGGTCGCTACAGCCAGCAGCTCGATCTGAGCAACAATGCTGATGGTGTATATATTGTAAATATTTATACAGATAAAGGAATTTTCCAACAGCAGCTGGTAAAACAGCACTAAGCGAAACCGGTTACAGCCTAACCGCACAAACACCTCTGCAATTTATTTGCAGAGGTGTTTGTCATACATCAGACTCAATACATAGTTGCCAAAAAACATCATTAAGCAATGTCAAACCGAAGCATCATTACAAGTATTGTTTTAGTTCCGTTTCTGATAATTGGTTTTTCATTTACCGGTAATCAACACGACGCAGAACTGCGCTCAAAAAAAGCAGTTGGCTATTTTTCTGCTGATGTTGATTCACTGCTGATCTGTGCAAAGCAATTGCAAAAAGCAGCAGAACAACCAACTGCTTCGGTTGAGGAACTCAAAAAGCACTTTGCAGCTTCCCGTAAAGCATTCAAGCAAACAGAAGTCATTACCGCTTATTTCTTCCCGGCTACTGAACAAATGCTGAACAGTCCGCCGATTCCGGAAGCTGACGAAGAAGAGGGCACGCAACTCATTCGTACTCCTGAGGGTTTGCAGCATATTGGCGAGTTGATTTATGCCGACACACTGAGCGGCGAAAACAAAAACGATCTTCTGCTGAGTTGTCGGCGTTTTACCGCCTCCTGTTTCCGGCTCAAACAGCTTTCTGCATCAGCGGCATTCACCGACTGGCAATTGATGGAAGCTTTGCGGTTTGAAGTGATCCGGATTTATTCGCTTGGACTTACCGGTTTTGACACACCCGAATATCCGCTTGCGCTTTCTGATGCAAAAACGGCAGCAGAAAGTGTGCGGAAATATGCAATGTTATTCAGCACATCGCTGAGCGAAAAAAACAGGAAGCTCGAAAAATCGTACCGAGCAGCGTTAACTGCATTTGTAAAAAGTATTCCGCAAAATAAAGATGCAGATGATTTTGATCGGCTGAGCTTTATTCGCAGCAAGGCAAATCCGCTTTCAGTACAATTTACAAAAGCGGCACAAGTACTTGGCCTTACACCACAAATTGCAACATCAGCCATGCGTTGGGAAGCAGCAACACCTTTTGAGCGCGGAGCAATTGATCCGTGGTTTTATGCACGAAGCAACCGCAGCGAATACAAAAGAAAAGAAGTTGCTGAACTTGGTCGCATTCTGTTTTTTGAACCTCTCCTTTCGGGCAACGGACTTCGCTCTTGCGCCTCCTGCCACCAGCCCGGAAAATCATTTACCGACGGCCAGCCGCAAAGCACAGCCTTTACCGGCAACGGAACCGTGCTGCGCAATTCGCCATCACTCCTCAATGCAGCCTTGCAGCCCGCCTACTTTTACGACAGCCGCGTAAACTCACTCGAAGATCAGGCACGCCTTGTAGTGGCCAACAACATTGAGCTGCACGGAGATATTGCTGCAGCAGCCGAAATCCTCAGAGAAAGTGATGAATACAGAATGCTATTTCGTACAGCATTCAGCGGAACAGAAGACACTTTGATTTCACCCAAAAGCATTTTTATTGCCATCGCTGCATTTGAACGCACACTGCTTGCTCAGGATGCACCTTTTTACAAATACATGCGCAACGAAACAACTGCTTATTCCGAAGAAGCAAAACAAGGCTTTAACCTGTTTACCGGAAAAGCCGCATGCGCAACCTGTCATTTCCTTCCTTACTTCGGCGGCATCATTCCTCCGCTCTACTCAAAAGGCGAAGTTGAAATTATTGGAGTACCTGCAACTCCTGACACAACAAACACAACAATAGACAGCGACGAAGGCCGGATGCGCGTAAACGGCATGCAGCTTCACCGTTATGCTTTTAAAACTCCAAT
>CALRTD020000298.1:0-6062 GCA_943371015.1 Synechococcus sp. UW140
GGCATATCATCGCCGGTGGTGTATATGCTGATGTCGCTCAAAGCACTGATACGCTGTGAAGCGAATGCAGTTGTGCGTTTTTTGTCAACAAGCGATTCAACCACAACGCCATTCTTGGCTTGAGCAATCACTTTGTACAAACCGGGTAAACCGGCAATTGAAATTACATTACTAAGATCCATTCGTATGCGATGTTAAGAAGACAAAGTTAACAAAAAGGATCGTTTTGTGCCGATTTTCAGTTATCCTCACTAAAGCTCTCTGTTTTAAGACCTTAATGATTACAGTTAACCACCTTTCTTGGCTGACGGTTGTGGATTAACTTTTTCTAATTCAATAGAATAAATCACACTGGAAATTTTCCATTGCCCGTTTATCTTCACCATTCCCCAATGCTCTGTTCCCCAATTTCCTTTTTTGCCATTTACCCAAAAACTGTAATCGAATGTTACCGAAGCAATGTATCCATCGTGTGTAATTTTAATGTTCTCAAATTTCTCTTCCTTCACATTGCTTTCATACATACTTCGATAAAAATTCTTGTATGTTGATTGCTTGTAGTTTTTAAGTGTACTGTCTTTTTCAATTCGCTTTTGCTGAGTTGAATCGGCATATACTCCAATCCATGTAACCGGATCTTCGTGAAAAAGCGAATAAAATTTCAGGCTGTCTTTTTCGTGCAGACAATTCATAAATGTATTGAGTACCTGATGAATTTGTTGTTCATCGCTGCCGGCTTTTTTTCCCACTAACTGTGCTGATACTAAAATTACAACACCTGATAAAAGAGCCGAGATTCTGAAAATAGCAAGCATGTTATTTGTGTTTTGGATGAATTTATTCGGGCAATGATGAGAATAAATTCAAAAAGGAAAATCTTTAGTTGTCACAAAAAAACTTAAATGCAGGTGTACTAAAAACAAAAAATCAATGTCGAATTAATAGATTTATAACTATGAACTTCCTTCATCATTTCCTGCTTACCGGAAGTATTGTGCTGTCGGCTGTTACAGCACAAGCCCAGTATGATTCAAAATCTATTCCTGTAGAATGGAGCAATCAGATCAGCGGCGATTTTTCGTTTACGAATAACTGGAGTTATAGGGAAAATGTTTTCCGCAACGATTTTAACCAATTGGTGTGCGATGGACTTTGCACCGATCGCATTCAAAATCTAACTGACAGTACAGGGAAAATCCTGCCCGATTCGATAAGCATATACTATCAATTGTTAGATACGACTCATTACTTTCATACACTCAGCTGTAAAAGTAACTGTAGCGAATTTGCCGGTACCAACTTCATTTATGCCGTTCGGCTGGCCTCAGATACGATCAACTGTTTTACACTTACAGATGCCGCCACACACTGTGTGCTCTCTTTCACTATTTCGGGCGATACGTGTAAGCCGCGGGTGGAACTGAATAGCGTCATTTCCCACGGAGAACGCATCTATGTTTGTCGATCAGGCAGCATCACGATAGATCCTGAACTTTGGAAAAAAGGAATTATTAAAGCCGCTTTTCAGTTCTCGTTTTTTGCCTTCCAATCAATTCAGGAAGACGATTGGGTAGATTGGGAAGGTATGATGTGGTGTAAAATCACCTACTAACAAAAACGCCTCTCACTACATCAGCGAGAGGCGTTTTTGTTAGTGCGTTACCAATTAATGCGAAACGATCAGCTTACGAATTTCAACGCCGGCTGCTGTTTCAATGCGGCAGAGGTAAACTCCGGCAGGAACGTTGGCAGCATCAAACTGCACATTGTAGCTACCCGCAGCCTGATTGCCTGTTGCAAGTGTGCTCACCAGTCGGCCCGAAGCATCAAGTACGGAAAGATTTACGGCACCGTTTTGCGGCTGAGTATAACGGATTTCGGTTGTGCCGTTTGTCGGATTCGGGAAGATTTGTGCTCCGCTGTTGCTGGTATTGATTTGAGCAACGTTGAGCGGAACCTGATTATCGTAATTGATTTGTGCGTTAACGGCGCTGTTCTGAATATCGGCCAGGTTATCGCCGGCAATAAGTGCAAAAGCAACAATTACCGAATCGCCAGGGGCAATGGTAAACGGCCCGCTGCTCATCACATCAATTACATCATTACCGGTTGATACGGTATTTCCGGCCTGCGCGCGGTTGGTTGAAAGCGTGGTGAATTTCTCGGTGTTATCAAAACCGTTAAACATATCAACGCCACCGTTTCCGCCGCTCACATTGTCGATTGCATAGTGAACCGGAGGCGCAGAGGTAGTTAACAGTTTAATGCCGCAGTAAAAACCATTGGCCGCTGTGTGATAAACATACCCCATTTTGTTGGCGGCATCATAATCAGCTTTGTTGTCGCCGTAAGTGGTTGCATCAATATCCCAATCGGCAAAAATACCGGCATGCAGGTTGGTAAGTGTTACCGTGCCTGTGTTTTTGATGATGTACTCCACAATGACATACTTGGTATGCGGAGCCTGACTCCATGCATAAGCATGATGATCTACCGTAACCGGAATTGAACCTACAGCAGATGGAGCATCGTTGAAACGACCGGTAAGATCGAAGTCAGAAGAAACAGTAGGAATAACCTGACGAACAGCCTGCATTGAAGCAAAATCAGTATCAGGCGTTGTGCCGGTGCCGCGAACTACATCGCTGACTTTACCGGGAATACCGATCATAAGTCCGGCTTCGTAGAGCAGTGAACCATTCTGCTGATAATTGAATCCAAGTCCCTGCTGCTGCTGATCCTGATTGTAACCAATCAAACCACGACTGGTGATGGTTGTCCACACATCATTTACAGTGACGTTGATGTAGTCAACATTCACAGTTTCGGTGAAGAAGAAGTTGCGCGACCAGGAGCCATCGGTAACAGTAACGCGGAAAACAATTTGCTGGTTGGCCGGAGCATTCGGATTAATCGATACCTGAAACGGATCGCTGTTGTTTGTTCCGGTAGCCATTGTGCCAAGTGCACCGATGGTTGTTGAGGCATCAATAAGTGTTACAAAAGTACCTCCAGATACGACGCTGATTGTTGCAGTAATGTTTGTTGCCGGTGCAAGGTAATTGGTGAAATCGCCGCGGATGCGGAGTGTATCGTTAATTACAAACGCATTGTCGTTGTTGTCGGTAACAGTGCGGTTAAGGAACATTACTGAGGGGGCAGCAGGATCGGTAAGCGCTTTGTAAAGATTTACGCGTCCGTAGCCGAGTTTATCAGCATAAATTCCGTTTCCGGCAACTGAGTAGTGATTATCAGAAGTTTCCATCAAACGACGGATGGCTTGTGTAGCGTTGTAAGTCGGATTGTAAGCACGCACAATGGCCAAAGCACCCGCCGCAACAGGCGATGCCATTGATGTTCCGCTTGAGTTGGTGTAACTGTTTCCGCTCCAGGTGGAGTTAATGGAAGAGCCGGGAGAAGATACATCAACTGTATAAGTGAAGTTAGAGAATGATGACTTACCGTCTGTGCTTGAGGTAGAAGCAACACTCATTACCCGATCGTATGCAGCAGGATAAAACGCCTGATCAACACCGTTGTTTCCGGCGGCGCAAACTACAGCAGCATCTCTGTTGTTGGTAGCATAGTCGATAATGTTTTGACCAAAAGCTCCGCCACCGGTTCCGCCCCATGAGCAGTTGATGACTTTGCAGCCATGATCAGCAGCATACGTAATGCCTTGATAAGAACCGATGAGAGTTCCGGAAGCATCAGAGATTTTTACCGGAAGAAATTTGCAGTTAAAACCTGAACCGGCAACACCGGTGCTGTTGTTTACTTGTGCTGATGCACAACCGCTAACGTGCACACCGTGTGCATTGGCTTGCCAGGTGGGATCGTTATCGTTAACGCCTACATCCCAGCCGCGATAGTTGTCAATAAAACCATCGTTATCATCGTCAGTTCCGTTGATCGGATCGGCGGTGTTGTAAGCAATTTGGTTGGTAAGATCACTGTGATTGAGTTCAACTCCGGTATCCGTAATTCCAACAACCATTGTGCTGCTGCCGGCAGAAATATCCCAGCCGGAAGTACCGCTGATGCTTGCCGCAGCAATTTTGTAGATGTGGTAAGATGATGAACTTGTAGCTTGCGGATCGTTGGGTGTGAACTCTGCTTTGGGAATAAAGTAGGGCTCAACATACTCGAAGTAACCAGTTGCGAAGAGCTTTCCGATAGCTCGTTCGAGCGGCATCGCACCGGTGTAGTGAATGGTGTAAATAGTTGAAAGATCAATCATAGGCTGTCCCCAAGCATTCACAGCGCGGTCAGGAGCTTTGTGATTGGGGAACATTTTTTCAATCCGATCGGTGCCGATGGTGGTCATGAAATTGCTCACGGCGGGAATTGTGATGCCTTGCGGTCCGCAATTGCTGCGGTATTGAGGCTTCACTTTTACAATCATAGTTGCCGGAAGATATTCGTCAGCAGCAAGCTGAGAAAGCGGCGTGTAAGATTGTGTACGCATCTGCGAACCCTGCGCCGGAGCCGCACTGAGAGCGGTATGCAGCAAAATTCCGGCAGTTGCCAGAGAGAGGATCTTTTTCATTGTAGTCTGAAAAGCTGAGTTGTTTTGTGCAATTGGTAATTACGAATGTACCTAAATCGTTCAGTAATTCAAAGTTGGCGATTGCAAAAAACTCAGACTGTGGAGATCACGAATCCCAAATCCGCCATAATATCAAACAAAACCCACATTTTTCGGAGATTAAAAGCGTTAACGATGTGACAAAAAACTTGTTAATCCTGCAACAAATTATGCCGTGGTCTAACGCCTGCCACTTGATTTTCGGCGCTGAACAGCTTGCGATTGGATTTCAAAATATTCATCAACTATCGGCAATCCGGTAATCTGAGCAAGTCTTTCGGCGGCTTTCCGGGCTGCGCAATAATCAGTGTAATCGGTTATTGGAAGTTTATTACCGCTTTGATCGCGAAATTGCAATTCAAATGATCTGGAAAAAGTATCGTGCTGATCGCCTGATTGATATGAAATTTGTCCATTCGTGAATCTCGATCTATTCTCATTCTCCCATATATAATCAAGAAAGATATTGGCCATTTTATCTCTTCCCCAAAATTCTGTTTTCGGAAAAATTAATTGATAACTAATCACTTCAATGTTCATCGTAACTGTATTGAATTCAATTCTTTTCCAGCTAAGCAATAAACTTACTCCCGGCACTGTAAGAATAAATACCAGCGGTGATAAAAATAAACCAAACAGTAGTCCACAGCAAAGCAGAACAAAACCGATAATTCCAAATCTGAATGTTGGACCTGAATAAATTAATTCCATTGTATTATTTCAACTGTAAATATGCTCACCGAAATCCTGCTCTGCGGCGTCTTTCGCGATTTTCGCGAGTTTGTTCCAACCATTGCAGGTATAAATCTTCGACAGGGAGATTCAACCACTGTGATAATTTTTCGGCCAGTTCGGCAGCCGATTTATGGTCGGGAAATTCAACCAAACAAATGGGATCGCCGGTGACTCCTCTGAATTGTATTTCGCAGAACTCGGATTTGGTATAAACTCTTGCGAAATGAATACCTCTGCTGTTTGTGGAGCGCTCGAAGTAAACAGTAATTCGATTGCAACCGGCAATAGTTTCTGTTGTCCGAATCGGAAAGAAGAGTGGATAAATCGTTCGAATGATTTCTCCTGAATTTATATCAATTTCTGTTTTTTGTCGCGATAAAAAAAGATTAACCATAAGCACTAATAAAACAACACCGATAAGCATTTCGAGAAACGAAAAGTCAAAAAGTATTGCACAAGGCCAGAAACCTGCGTTTGCAAAAAGCAGCACTATTCCCATTATCGCAAACTTTAATGTGGCTTCGGTTCTGATGTAAACCGGATGGGTAAACGTCATTGATCAGGGGTTTTGAAAACGGGGTATTTCTTTCAAAAATACATAACGTTGCGCTTCATGATCCATACTGCAGCAAAAATGCTGAAGTCCGTTCGTCACCAGTAAAATCTGCACACCGAGGGTTAAGTTGTAGCGTGCAATCTGATCAAAAACGGCTTGAGTAATTGCTACATCAGGAGCTTT
>CALRTD020000299.1:0-6023 GCA_943371015.1 Synechococcus sp. UW140
TGCTTATTGCGGCTACTTTTTATGTGGTTACATGGGTAATCGGTTACTATTTCTTTGTTCCCGATTTTATGGATCGATACGCCGAACACATGATTGCCGATGCCGCCCGAAACGGACAGGATGTAGCCGCTATTCAGCGCGATATGCAGGGCTATCAGGAAATGTACAAGAATCCTGTTTTCGTAGTGCTCATGACCTATGCCGAAGTAGTGCCAATGGGTTTACTGGTTACCTTAATTACTTCGCTGGTGCTGAAGCGGAAGGTGAAGCCGGTTGCTGTGGCATGAAATGTAATTAGTCATCAGAGATAACAAAACAACCGCCGAGGAGCTAATACTTCGGCGGTTGTTTGTGTTTATGGTTCGTATTGTTTTATTCGATGTAATGCTTTTTAAATATGTTTTTAGCAGATAGTCGTTATTCCGATTTAACACCCGCGCCGTCAATCGTAGTTCGTGAACTTTTGTATCTGCCTCAGAAAGCTGAAATCTGTTGACAAGTGATAGAAACAGCTGTTGATGCTGGTTTTAAACAATGAAGAGCCTTTTACAGAAGTTTTCTGTCGTGAATTAATGAAGACGAAGAAGGCTCAGATCAGATAAAAGTTTGTTTGGCTAAAGATTGATTTGACGAGTAACTTTCATGGTGAAATAGGTATTTCTACTCAGTGTCGTATAATAACTAAATAATCGAATCGATTGAATAGTAATTCGTGTAGTATCTACCTTCATACAAAGAGATAATAAACAACAGCTACTTATAAATACAAACGGAGTTCAATAGCAGAAATGGGTGTATGAAAGCAGATTCGACAAAAAGTACAGAACAGAAGCAATCAGGCGCAGCCAACCATTTTGTTCCGATTGGTGAGCTGGCAGCATCTGAGCAGCTTGCACAGTATAAAGCAGCAGATTCAACAAGTACAGTAGAACAAGTACAGGTTACACAATTGATGTTACGTGCAAATGCGCCTGTTTTTGTGCCCGGAGGAGGTGCCGCTGCTGTGCCTGCAGGAGCACCCGCACCTGCTGCTGCTGTGCCTGCTCCCGCTGTTGTTCCTGCTCCCGCCGCCGCAGTTCCCGCGCCTGCCGCTGGTTTAAATGCTGCCGCCCCTGCTTTTGTACCGGGGGGTGCCGCTGCCGTTCCTGCCCCTGCCGCTGCTGTTCCTGCCCCTGCCGCTGCCGTTCCCGCACCTGCTGCCGTTCCTGCGCCTGCTGCGGGTTTAAATGCTGCAGCACCTGCTTTTGTTCCGGGGGGTGCTGCTGCCGTTCCGGTGCCTGCTGCTGCCCCGGCAGTAGCTCCCTATCCGGTAATTGCCAACAACACACCAGTAGCAGCCGGTCTTATGGCTCAAATTATAAATATTCCGCCTGCTGCCGCGGCTTATCAGGTGGTGGGTCAGTGGCATCTTGGATTCGAAGTTTGGGCATTAAATCTCGGCATCCCGGACGGTCAGGTTGCGCACTTTAACATTCGGGCTTACGGAGGACCTATGTTGCATGTTTATTACAATGCAGCAGGTAACTTAGAAGTAGTTGGTCTTGGACAACGCCCGACAGGTTATTAAGACTCGGTTAGCTAATAAATTCCGATACTACCACTACAAATCACTACAACAGAACTTCCCGAAGGTATTTACCTCTGCCGCCTTAATTCTGCATTTCTGCAAGCGCAGCGATTTGCTGTAATACATCGCCAACAAAAAACCTGCCCCGACAATTTTGTCGGGGCAGGTTCACGTTTACGGTTCATCGCGTTTTCTGGCTCTTTACTTCAGCAACGTTACATGACCGGTTAACTTTTCTACACGCCCGGTAAAGTCAGTGGCTACAATTTTATAGACATAAACATCCTGCTGTGCTACTTCTCCGCCTTCGCGGGCTGTGCCGTCCCAGCCAATATCCATTCTATCGCTGGTGAAAATATGATTGCCCCAGCGGTCGTAAATATCCATTGTAAAGGCAATGATTTCGAGACCTACAGCTTGAAACTCATCGTTCTTGCCATCGCCGTTGGGACTGAATGCATTGGGAACGAAAAGTGTTTGTTCGGGAACAACCTCAATGGCTTGCCAGGCTGTGTCTGTGCATCCGCCGTCGCCGGTTACTACCAGCATCACCATAAATGTTCCGCGTCCGCTGTAACTGTGTACCGGCGATTGTGTTGTTGATGTTGTACTATCGCCGAAATTCCAGAACCAGCCTAACGTATTTGCCGACGAAAGATCGGTAAACACCACCATTGGTTGCAGTGTAGTCACTTCATTGGACGAGGCCACAAACGATGCTGTTGGCGAAGCATAAACAGTTACAGAAACTACTGTTGATGCGTTGTTCTGACAACCAAAAGTTGAGGTGGCAATCACACTTACCGTGTATGTTCCCGAAGCAGTGTAGTCATGCGTTACCGGAGATCCTGTGCCTGTAGTACTGTCGCCAAAATTCCAGGCATAGAAGAAACCGGAGTTGGCGCTGTTCAGATCGTTTATAGAGAGACGCGCTTCATCGCATCCGCTTATCGTTTGCGGCTGCAGCAGTACTACCGGCAGCGGATTCACCACAATTTGCGTGCTGGCACTTACGGCCACATTGCAAACGTTGGTGGCAGTAACTACATACAGTGTTGTTGCTTGCGGCTGCACGGTGTAAGGTCCAGCCGTATTCCAGCCCGGCACATTCCAGTTCCACAAAATCGGACCGGTGTTTCCGGTTACTGCACAACTCACAGTAGCCGAACCTCCGGCACAAATATTCATGCCCGGACTTATACTCAAATTTGATGGTGAGAACTGATACACATCAAGCAAAATTGTATCGGGCGCACTCAAACAACCGGAAGCATCAACAGCCTGCACAATGTAAGATGTTGGTTGCGACGGGTACACTGTGTATTGCGGGCCGTTGCCCAATGCCATATTCCAGTTATACGTATAAGGCCCGTTGCCGCCGTTACCGAGTGCCGCAATTTGCGCGGGCTGTGCCGGGCAAACCGTATCACTGCCCATTGTTACAACAGTTACCGGTGTTGGCTCAAGAACAGTAACCGTGGTTACAGTGGCGCATCCGTTTGCATCCGTAATACTTACTGTTTGTGTACCTGCGGTGAGGTTGTTTGCAAAGGGCGAGGTTTGTACCGGCACTGTGCTCCAAGCATAGCTGTATGGCCCCGTGCCTCCGGTTGCATTTATTGCTGCTGTTCCGTTGTTACCGCCGTTGCAGGTAACATTGCTCACGCTGCTTATGGTTGCGGCAAGCGGTGCGGGTTGTGTAATGTTGGCTACGGTTAAAGCCTGACAGCCATTTCCATCTGTAATTGTAACAATGTATGTGCCCGCTCCAAGATTTATTGCCGCCGGACCGCTTTGCACCGGAATGCTGTTCCAACTGTAAGTGTATGTTCCAGTTCCGCCCGAGGCTAAAACCTGAGCAGCGCCATTGCTGCCACCATTGCACGATACGGGTGTAGCAGAGATAAGTCCGGTAATTGCAGGCGGCTGTGAAATAACAACTGATGATTGTGTTGTGCAGCCATTGGCATCAGTAATATTCACGGAATAATTTCCAGCACCGAGATTGGTTGCACTTGCTGTTTGCTGCGCAGGTGTTGTGTTCCAAACATAATTGTAAGGTGTTGTTCCGCCGCTTACAGTTGCGAGTACGGCTGCATTTGTATTTCCGTTGCAAAGCAGCGGTGCCGAAATGCTTGCTGTTGCCGATAGTGCTGCTGCAGGTTGCGTAATTACTACTGTGCCGGTTGATATACATCCGTTGGCGGTAGTTACGGTTACGCTGTAAGTACCAACGCTCAGGTTGTTCAGCACGGGTGTGTTGCCGCCGTTACTCCATGCGTAGGTGTAAGGCTGCTGTCCGCCATTCATGTTGGCTGTTGCAGAACCGTTCAGGTTTCCGAAGCAATCAATATTTGTATTGCTCATCACCAGATTGCCGGGAGCTGCACCTTGTGCAACCGTAACTACTTCTGCCATCTGACAGCCGCTGCCATCTGTAATTGTGCAGGTGTATGTTCCCGGCGTTAGTCCGGTTGCAGTAGCATTGTTTCCGCCCGAGGGCGACCATGCATACGTGTAAGGCTGTTGTCCGCCGCTGGCCAGAACGGCTGCCGATCCGTTGGATGCATTGCAATTGGCCGGCGAACTGGTTGCCGAAGTGGCAAAGCCGGTTACTGTAATGCAGTAGGCAAAAGTTTGAGAGCCCGAGTACGGACAATTATCATCGCTTACTGTTATCGTAAAACAATACGGCACATTGCTGATGCTGGCCGGGCCGGGTGTCCATGTAAATGTACCGGTAGGCAGCGGGCCTGCAGATTGTGTAAATGTTGCACCCGGAATACTGTTGTTCCAGGTCAGCGTTACATTTTGTCCTGAATCGGGATCCGCAGAGTTTACAAAAAACGAAAGTGTGTTTCCGGCACAAACACTAACATTGAAACTGTTTGTATTGTTAATTCCGGTAACAGTAGGCAGCGTATTCACGCACTGAATTGTGCGCAATTGAATATCGCGAACAACACTGCCAATCAGAATTCCGTTTCTCCATTCTTCAACACGCACAGCCATAACAGTGACGAGCAACTGCGACGGAGTCATGCATATATCACCATTGGTGGTGTTAAATGTCATGGCCGGATTAGAAGCAA
Organism: Synechococcus sp. UW140; assembly: GCA_943371015.1. Taxonomy (GTDB): domain Bacteria; phylum Bacteroidota; class Bacteroidia; order Palsa-965; family Palsa-965. Next base: position 4,660 of record CALRTD020000299.1, read on the forward strand.
CAGGTTGCGTTGCGCTAAACGGAGGCAAATAAGTTACTGTGGTATTGTTGGTGTTTGCAGGCGGAATAAGCGCATACACCAGCGAGTCGCCGTCAGGATCAGTTGCTCCGTGATTGAAGCAGTAGCTCTGGCCCAGACATACAAACGGAATTGGCCTGTTTGAGAAAGTCGGCGAATTGTTGCAGGGCGCATTCAGGTTATTGAGCAGCGACTGCACAAAGATGTTTTGCGATCCAGGATTCTGAATCGTGCTGATCGCATTGTTGCGACAACAAAGACTAAAACTGAAAATCCAGTCTGTGCAGGCCATTGGTAGTGTTACCGTGCCTTCATAGATGAATTCTTGTACGCCTGGATTTTGACCACCGTTGCAAACGGTGAGCATGTTTGGACAGATAGGCGTAACATCCTGTCCGGTTCCTGCAATGGGGTTGAGGACGACAGATAGGGATTGGTTGCAGGAGACAGAAGCAATGTCGATGGTGACATTGTTGGGTGCCGTACTACCGCTGCAATCGCGATAGAAGGCAAGGCGAAGCAAATACTGGTTGCCGCCAAGGCAGGTGTAGGTTAAATCAGCGCCCTGTGCGTGTGTTGCATGCAGCGTGTAACTTCCTGTGAGCAGGATAGCGAGTGTGATAATGCTGCGGATCCAGTTTGCCCGGGTGTGTGTGTAGCTTATTCCCATAGCTTTTCTCCTTTCCGGTTAAATGATTTGTGTGAAGCAAAGAACTGACTGATTCAACGCCGGGAATGAGTACAGAGTTTCGCACTTAACAGAAGGTTCATGCTACACTGCCGCTCACAAAAAAATTAATAAGCACGCAATAGCCTGAAAATCAAAATTCCGCGATTGAATAGCGGAAAAGTTTCGGGATAAAAAAGAAACAATAAAAAATCCAGTACGTAATATATGCTTTTGCCTAAATGTAAAATATACGAATAAATACTATCTTTTGATAATATATCAATAACTATGCCACCTGTAAAATCAGCTATTTCACGATCTGAGTTGATCTGCTTAGTTTAGAATAAAAACTTCGGCGCTTTGATGATTTTTGTCGATTGTTGGTCAACTAATTCCGTTTGTCGCGTCAAATTTATCGGTAGTTGGCGTAATTCAGAGCATCGTTCGCAAACTGCGGAACTCAAAATCCGGGGACTGATTTACAAGACGTACACTTTCCTATTATGATTTAAATTAAACAGCTGATAAATAGTGGTTTGTGTTAATTTCCCTATTGCACCTGTCACCTTTCCCCGAATTATCCGACATTATAATCGTGAATCAATCGCAAGGCGATATAAACAGAGAGTTTCTCTCCCGCTATGGATTAGTGCATGAACGCTTTTCGCGCTATTGC
>CALRTD020000300.1:0-6013 GCA_943371015.1 Synechococcus sp. UW140
AATAGCCCGGAGGCGGGGTGAGTCCGCTGAGCAATTCAGCTACAAATTGCTCTTTGGTTTGTCCGGGGCGCAGCGCATAGTTAGTTTTTTTCTGATTGCCGAGCGTGTCTGTAGTTTCCTTGCTCATGTTTTTGCCGCAGGCACTGCCCGCGCCGTGCGCCGGATAAACAATCAGGTGATCGGGCAGGGGCAGGAGTTTGTTTTGCAGCGATTCATATAAATGTCCGGCCAGTTTCTCCTGCGTCATTTCGGCAATGACATGCTGCGCCAAATCGGGGCGACCAACATCGCCAATGAATAAAGTATCGCCGGTAAAAATCGAATGCGGTTTTCCGTCTTCATCATTCAACAGAAAGCAACTGCTTTCCATCGTATGCCCGGGCGTATGAATGAGCTGAATGGTTGTTTGGCCTAATTCAAAAATTTGTCTGTCGTGACCGATTACAGCATCGAAACCGATTTTGAGTGCAGTTGGGCCGTACACAATAGCAGCGCCGGTTTTACGGGCAAGGTCAACGTGACCGGAAACAAAATCGGCATGGAAGTGGGTTTCAAAAATGTACTTGATTTTGGCGCCGCGTTTCTCGGCCAAATCAATGTACGGCTGCACTTCGCGAAGCGGATCAACAATTGCCGCTTCACCATTGCTTTCAATATAATAAGCGCCTTGTGCAAGGCATCCGGTATAAATCTGTTCAACTTTCATAGTTACTGATCTTGTTATTTAACACTGCAAAACTACAGCCGGTGTTTTTGGTGTACAGGAACTTTTGTCACAGAACAAAAAATTGCTGTTCAAGGCTGTGTTTTATCGGAACAAGATTAGGAAGTTGAGGGAATGTATACACTGATGTTGGTCAGTTCACAGGCGTACTAAAAAGAAGAATGAACAGTTTTGGGCTGTTCATTCTCAGATGTTATTAGGCCGACTTAGAATTGCTGCGGCAGCGGTTTTTGTGGTTTCCAGCGTATGGCATCAACAGTAATGAACGTTGTTGCTGCAATTTCAAGTACCGAGAATAACAGGTAATAGGGTGTTGGTTTGCCCCAGAACAATGTTCCGGCCTGCGCCAGCGACATGACAGCACCGGAAGATAGTTGCACCCAGCGAAGTGCACGGTCATTCTTGATCACCTGAGGTAAAAAAACATTGGCTATCGGAATTTGCATAAATGCTGCAGCCGCAGTTAAAAATCCTGGAGTAATTTCTGCTCCGTCAACATTTCCTGTCATGTATTGCTGAAGCAGGTGAGCATCCATTAATCCTGCGATATCGGCATAGAGGTAATTGAGTGTTGCAAATGCCCACAAGCTGGAATACATATTTCTTCGGTTTCTTACAAAGCCTTTGTTTTCGTCCTCAAGCATGAGGTTATTTTGATTGCTGTTCGTTAATCCGATCATTGATTGATGTGTTTTACCGGGATGAATACCGAAACTGTTTTTGAAATGAATCGCCGAAACTGCAGGCTTACTGATTGAAATTGGGTTGCGTAAACCGATTTGATTTTGATGAAAACCAAAGGTTGAGGTTTTTGCTTGTGAAAAGCCCGCAAAGCAAACCGCCCCGTGCAGCGATAAGCCGAATAAGAGCAGAAGTTTTTTCTTGTTCATAGTGTTGATGTTGATTGACAAGGCAAAACTATTCTGCCCCAATTTCAATTTCATTGACTTGGGTTAAGAAGTGATTTTATGTGTGCTGATAGTTCCGATGACCTGTAAAATAAGCTTGAGACTGTGTGCTGTAGGTAGTGAACCTGCTGTAATATGTGAATCTTGTAATTCATGATTGGTTTTGTGTAAGGCATTTTTGGGCTCAAAACTCAACCTTGCAAAAACTCAGCAGAAGGCATTGGAAAAACATACACTAACTGTCTGCTGAAACCGATACGCTTTTGTATTGGCCGGTCTGCATGCCTTGTTATTGCTTAGCGGGCAACAGTTGCTGAGAGCGTTAAGAGAAAAGAAGAGATTCACTATTCATTATAAAACACAATGAAATGTCGCGACAAAAAGAAGGTAAAAAGAAATCAGACAAAACAAGTCCGTCTAAAACAGCCAAAGAGAAAAAGGCAATTAAAGTGTTGAAGAAGAAAGAGAAAACGGATACCGGTAAGTTAATTCTATAACACCGTGAAATGGTTACGATAAACAAACTTGGTATTCTGCTGAATAAGACAGCCAATAGTTTTGAGAACGAAGGGGTGTTAAATCCTGCAGTAATAAAAGTGGGTAACCTTATTCATCTTTTCTACAGAGCGGTTACAAAAGACAACTATTCAACCATTGGATATTGTCAGCTTTCGGCACCTATGGTAATTAAAAACCGAAGCAGCGTTCCGGTGTTGTTTCCTCAGGCTGAGTATGAGTTTCAGGGGCTGGAAGATCCGCGGATAGTAGAAATTGAAGGGACCTACTATCTCTCGTATACGGCTTTCAATGGTGTAAATGCATTAGGTGCTTTGGCTACATCAACTGATTTGGTGCACTGGCAAAAAAAAGGAATTATCGTTCCTCAGATTACTTACGAAGAGTTTAAACATTTTACAGAGCTTGAAGGAACAATTCATGAAAAGTACACCCGCTTCAACGACTATCAAAAAAGTCATGAGCGGCACGACCGTAAAGTGTTTTTGTGGGATAAAAATTTGATTTTCTTTCCCCGGAAAATTGATAATAAATTCTGTTTCCTTCACCGTATCAAGCCAGATATCCAAATTGTTGTAGCCATAGAACGGTTAGAAGACATTACGATTGATTTTTGGCAGAATTACTTTTTACATTTCGATGAAAACATAGTTCTTTCTCCGAAATATCCGCATGAGGTAAGTTATGTGGGCAGCGGTTGTCCGCCGATTGAAACGGCTGCAGGTTGGTTAATTATTTACCATGGCGTACATGATACAGTGAAAGGTTATGTTTATTCGGCATGCGCGGCATTATTAGACTTGGATAATCCACGTAAAGAAATCGGACGTTTGCCGTACCCCTTGTTTTTTCCTGAAAAAGCCTGGGAGTTAAAGGGCGAGGTGAACAATGTATGTTTTCCAACCGGCACAATTCTCGAAAACGATACGCTTTATATCTATTACGGAGCTGCCGACGAAAGAATTGCGGTGGTTTCTTTGCGTTTAGATGAATTGCTGGCCGAATTGGTTGCAACTAAAAACTAAAATTAAACCAATGATAACTGATCTTACATTGTATCGCTCAACCACCGAATTTATGTTCAGTAAAAGCCGTTCTGTTTTTACGCGTGATCATCATTCGGAAAAAATAAGCTCGCAAACTGTTCTTCCTGAAATACTTTTTATTACATCTTTCCCCCCCCGAGAGTGTGGTATAGCCACGTATTCGCAAGATTTACTGAATGCACTGAACAATCAGTTTGAACATTCATTTACCTGCTCTGTTTGTGCGCTGGAATCAGCTACTGAGCAGCATAGCTATACACAAGAGCCCAAATTTATTTTAAATACAGATCTGCGTAATTCGTTTGTGAAAACAGCATTTCAGATCAACAAAGATGAGCAGATTAAGCTTGTTGTTATGCAGCATGAGTTTGGTTTTTTTGCTAAACATGAGCAAGAATTTACTGCTCTGTTCAGCAATATTACCAAGCCCGTTGTTTTTGTTTTTCATACTGTATTACCCTGGCCTGATGAGCAGTTGAAGTTAAAAGTACAGCGTATGGCTGCCATTGCATCTGCTGTACTTGTAATGACTGAACATGCCGCCACTATTTTAACGAACGAATATGATGTTCCGGAGTTTAAGATTACTGTAATTCCGCACGGAACACACCTTGTTCCTCCGCTCAACCGCGATGAAATTAAGTTGAAGTATCAGTTATCAGACAAAACGGTACTTTCTACATTTGGTTTGTTAAGCTCAAGCAAAAGCATAGAAACCACACTTGATGCATTACCCGAAGTTATCAAAGTGCATCCTGATGTATTGTTTTTAGTGTTGGGGAAAACACATCCCACAATTGTAAAAAATGAAGGAGAGATTTACAGAGAGTCGTTAGAGAAAAAAGTAAAGGATTTAAAATTAGAGCATCATGTAAGGTTTGTAAATGAGTATTTACAACTCCCGTCGCTGCTCGAATATCTTCAGCTTTCGGATATCTATTTGTTTACCTCTAAAGATCCGAATCAGGCAGTAAGCGGAACATTTTCGTATGCGGTTAGTTGCGGCTGCCCGGTAATTTCTACACCAATTCCACATGCCCGAGAAGTGTTAAGTAATAATAACGGAATAATTGTAGATTTTAAAAATGCCGGACAACTATCGGCAGCCATTCTGACACTGCTGAATAACGATCAGTTGAGGGCAGAGCTTTCAATAAACAGTTTCCATAAAATGGCATCAACAGCCTGGCAGAATTCGGCAATAGCACATGCCCTGCTTTTTGAGAAGTTAACAGAAAATGCGTTTCGCTTAAACTACAAAGTACCGGCTGTAAATTTTAGCCATATCAAAAAAATGACTACCAATTTTGGTATGATACAATTCTCCAAGCTGTCAACTCCTGATTTGCATTCGGGATATACGCTTGATGATAATGCCCGGGCCTTAATTGCTGTTTGCAAACATTATGCACTGTTTGGTAATGACGATGATTTAGCGCTGATTGTTAAGTATCATAAGTTTATTGTACACTGCCTTCAGCCCGATCATGTTTTTACTAACTATGTGAATGAAAACAGAGAATTTACAACGCAAAATGATTCTGAAAATCTGGAAGATAGCAATGGGAGAGCCATTTGGGCGTTGGGGTATGTAGTTTCTATGAAAAATATATTACCAAGTCACTTAATTCAGGAGGCTGATCTGACCCTTCAAAAAGCACTTCCGCATTTAGGTAAAATTTATTCGACCCGGGCAATGGCCTTTATTATTAAAGGACTGTACTATCAAAATAAAAAAGAAAATATTTATTTGCTGCAAGAGTTTGCCAACCGAATGGTGCAAATGTATAAGCACGAGAAAAACAACGGTTGGCATTGGTTTGAGAACTATTTGACCTATGGCAACAGCTTACTGCCTGATGCTTTGTTGTGTGCTTTTATTGTTACAGGTGACGATACCTATAAAAACATAGCGAAAGAAAGTTTCGATTTTTTACTGTCGAAAACGTTTATCGATGGCAAAATAAAAGTGATATCCAACAAAGGCTGGCATATCAAGGATAAAGCAACTGTAACGGCCGAAGGAGGCGAACAGCCTATTGATGTGGCTTACACAATAATGGCTTTGGAGCGCTTTTACACAGTGTTTAACAAAGATGATTATGCGCAGAAAGCCAAACAGGCATTCAATTGGTTTCTGGGCGAAAATCATTTGCATCAGATTGTGTACAATCCGTGTACCGGCGGCTGCTATGATGGAGTAGAGGAGAAGAATGTTAACCTCAATCAAGGTGCAGAGTCAACACTCAGTTACCTAATGGCACGACTTTCTATTGAAAAAATAGCGGCATTAAGCGATGCAGCTTCTGCTGAGCAGGATGCTTTGCTTCGGTTTACATGGTTACAATACGAAGAGAATTTAACACCCTGAACAAGCAATGCAGCCCTGATCTGCTGGTTACATCAATCTCAACTCACCTTCTATTTCGACCTCACCCACAAGTAAAAAGGCGAGTAAGAAAGTAAGCACGATAAGTTCAATCAGAAACAACACATAAAAAATAAGAATGCGCCAGCTGAAACCCCAAAGTTTGTAGTGAGGACGTGCGTACGAGTAATAGAAAAACAAAGGGAAAAAGAAAACAAGCAAGCCGAAAAACATGCTCACATATCCCCAGATCTCAAAATCGTAATTGGCAAACAGGGTTACGATATTTGTAAACAGTGCTAACGAAAGAATGCCAACCATACAAAAGCCAGCAGCAACCATGTGTTCGGCATAGTTGTGTTTCTTTCTTCTGAACAGCAAAAGCATGTTCAGCGCCATCAGCGGAATGAAGGTGAGAATAATGAATTTGATGTTTACAGCTGTAAACTCA